>NZ_JBJJLO010000034.1:0-55183 GCF_046230915.1 Pseudomonas sp. KCJK8993 | reverse complement strand
GCTGGAAGGAACTGGAGCGGTTCTTCGCCAAGGGTGCCCTATTGTGGGTCGATGCCGACCTGGATCTGATCGAAGTGGCCCAGGCCGTGGCCGAGAACCAGGCGGACAAAGTGGCGGCCTGGTTGGCCCAGGGTAATGTTGAAAAGCTGTCTGCGACGCGGGCGTCCGATCTGCTGGAACGCGATCCGACGTTGTGGGCGGTGGTGGTATCACCCTGGATCCTGGTCCAGGAAAGGGCGCCGAGCTGAGGCCGTGCGCTGAACGGGTGCAGGCTTTTGTCGGACAAAAGTGTGTAGCCGAGTAACCGTGAATCCAGTGATGGCACCTTGCCGTAGAGAAAGGCCCCACGGGTTCTTTTGGCCAAGGTGACGTTCACGGAAGGGGAACAGTTTCAAGCCCATCCGACGAGCTGCCCAATTGTTCCCCGGCAGCCTTCGCAAGCGTCCTGATCCTTTCCCTTTGCATGACCCGAGCACCGGCCAGCCGATGAGGCTGGCCGGTGCTCGAGCATCAGTAGGCGGTCTTGCCGGTGTGCTGGTTGAGGGAGATGACCCGGGTCTTGCCGATGCGGTGGCGGTAGATTTCCCGCAGGTACTTGATGGCCTTCTTCACGCAATCGCGCGACAGGCGGATGTCGTTGATCGAGACGAACTTGTCCTTGTCGTTGATCAGCTCGCGGTACTTCTTCTCGTACATCGGCTTGATCGCATACCAGTTGGTGTCGAGGATCTTCGCCGGGTTCTCGAACTCGTTGAGCAGGTCGTCGATGCGGTCTTCGTCGAAATGGTCGCTGGTGATGAAGTCCAGCACCGAGTTGTCCAGGGTGTCGTCGAAACGGTACGGATTACGTGCGAAGCAGCGCTTGATGAAGGCCACGATCAGCGTCAGGAAGTCGTCCGACAGGCACGGGCTCTTGGCGATCAGGGTGGTCAGCGACAGGTTGGCCGAGGCACCGATCACCAGCGCGTAGCGCTTGAGGGTGGTGTTGGGGAACAGGCTGTTGAGGTGGGTCTTGAGGCGGTTCAGGTCCATGTAGGACAGCTTGTAGTCCTTGGGCAGCGAGACGATGGACACCACCGACGAGCAGTTCTTGAAGAAATGCAGGTCGTGCAGCGCCGCGGCGTCGAAGCCCGAGGCCTTGTATTGCTCCAGCGCCGCGCGATAACGCTTGGATTCGATCGGCAGCAGGCTGATGCCCTCGATGGCCTGGGTCTGCTTGTTGAAGTGCGGCAGGTCGATGGAGCGGAAGAACAGATCGTCGATGTTCAGGCGCTGTGGCTCTTTCTCGAACACCTTGAACTTGTCGCCGGTGGGCACCGGCTGTTCCGGCACCACGGATTCGGCGTAGGCGATCGCCACCGGGCCGGCCAGGCTCATGAACAGGTCGTTGGCGTCCAGACGGATGGTCTCGCCGATATCGATGCCGGCGCGCCGGAAGTAGTTCTGGTCGTAGTCGGTGGTCACCGCCTGGGCGGTGAGGATGTTGAAGATCTGCTGGGAGATGTACTGGTTGGCGTGCTTCTCCATGGCGTTGACGTCGATGTTCTGGATGTTGCCGTCATCGCTTTCTTCGGCGTAGCGCATGATGTCGTTGGAGATCAGCATCATTGCGTTCCAGGGGCGGATTCGCCCCATGACGCTGGCTTCGCTGCTGTCTTCGTTATCGAAGTTGTAGGAGAAGTCCCACTCCTCGGACAGGTACTTGCACAGCAGCCGCCCGGCGTTGATGTGCAGGGCCTCGGACATTTCGCTGCGATGGTCGGAGATATTCGGCAGTACGCAGATGCCGCTGGTGAAGATCGGTTCGAAGACGAAGGAGTGCCCGCTCTTGCTGTCGTGCTCGTCCATCGGCTTGGTGTCGAAGGTCTTGTTCATGTACGAGTACTGCTGGGCCAGGCCGAATTCCGAGGCCATGCCCGAGCCGGTACCGCCACCGGCGCTGAAGATCGAGAAGTACAGGCGCGACTGGTTGGCCTTGATCCCGCAGGAATCGATCAGGTACGAGTGGATCATTTTCCACTCCGGGCTGGAGAAGCGCTGGGTGTCCTTGTTGAGGATGATCTTGGCCAGGTACTGGCCGAGGATCGGCGCGTTACCGGCGCCGCCGGCATGGACTTCCGAGAGGTCCATGATCTTCATCTTGCTGTAGTCGCGGATGAACCCGCTCTTTTCGCCCTTGCGCGAGAAGCGGATGCGACCGGCGATGTCCTTGTCCAGGTCGCCGAGCATCACCAGCGGTTCCACCAGGAACACCGGCTTGCTGGCCTTGTTCTGGCCCAGGCGCAGGTTCTGGCGGATCCATTGGCCGGGGCTGTAGCCGCCTTCGTAGGACTTGTCTTCGTTATTGAATTCGTTGAGGTAGAACTTGCGGGCGTTGTACACCAGCTCCGCCACGTCCAGGGCGATGTTGGAGCCGCAGCGACCGAGGCCGATCAGGCAGACCGAGGGAAATTCCTGGTCACGGCGGTTTTCCGGCTCGTCTTCCAGGTGCACCGGCCGCGGGAATACCGTGTCACGCAGACCATCGAGGTTATCGAGGATGCGGTCGGTGTTGGTCTCGGTGAAGTACAGGTACTGCTGGGTCGACTGGGGGCGTGAACTGGACAATGGCTTCGTATCTGAGTGGCTTGGTTTGGGGGAGGTCAGCGTCATCTCGGAGACTGCGTTGGCAGGATCGTTTTTAGAAGTCATTGTGCGCCATGTGCCTGGTCAGGTTGGCTCGCGGACGAGGTGTCGGCGGGCCATCACGGAATGGGACCTCGCAGCTTCGTGGAGTGCGAATTTTGCCCAAGGTGCCAGGGTGTTTTCTGAGCGACGCTCGGGGGAATCCTTTCCTGAATCATGATGGATCGGCCAGTATCCGATGATCTTTAATCAAATGAGGGCAATATGATGTCAGCGTTACCTACGCTCGGTTTTGCCGGAATCGGCCTGATGGGGCTGCCGATGTGCCAGCGCCTGCTGGCTGCGGGCTATCCGCTGGTGGTGTGGAACCGCAACCCGCACAAGTGCGCGCCGCTGGTGGCCGCCGGGGCGCGACAAGTCGCCGCGCCATCGCAGCTCTGCGACCAGGCCGACCTGGTGCTGTCGTGCCTGGCCAATACCGAGGTGGTGCGCGAGGTGGTCTTCGGCGCCGGCGGGATCGCCGAAGGCGCCCGGCCTGGCCAGTTGCTGCTGGACCTGTCGAGCCTGGAACCGGCGGCGACCCGGGAGATGGCCGCCACCCTGGCCCGCGATACGGGCATGGGCTGGGTCGACGCTCCGGTATCCGGCGGCACCCAGGGCGCCGAGGCCGGCAGCCTGGCGATCATGGCTGGCGGTACGGCCGTGGATGTCGAGCGGGTGCGTCCCGTGCTGCTGGCCATGGGGCAGCGGGTCACGCACATGGGCGCGGTGGGCGCGGGCCAGGTGACCAAGGCCTGCAACCAGATGATCGTCGCCTGCAATGCCCTGGTGATTGCCGAGGTGGTGGCCCTGGCCGAGCGTTCCGGGGTCGATGCGCGTTTGTTGGCCGAGGCCTTGGCCGGTGGCTTCGCCGATTCGCGGCCATTGCAGATTCTCGCCCCACAGATGGCCGAGAGTCGTTTCGAACCGGTCAAATGGCATGTCCGCACCTTGCTAAAGGATCTGGATGGCGCGGTGAAACTGTCCCGGGAGCAGGGGGCGGCGACGCCGATCAGCGGGTTAGCTGCGCAGTTGATGCGTCTGCATGGTGGGCAGGGCTATCTGGAAAAAGATCCAGCGACTCTGGTTCAGCTTTATCGAGATCCGACTGCCGTGGGCTGAGGACGCCGGCATGGCGCTGGTCGAGTTCGTCCAGCACCTCGGGCAGCTCCAGCAGCGGTACCGGCCGGCTGAGCAGGTAGCCCTGCAGGTAGTCGCAGCCGTAGTGCTCCAGCAGCCGCTGTTGCTCCAGGGTCTCGACCCCTTCGGTAACCACCTGTAGATGCAAGGTGTGGGCCATGACGATGATCGCCTGGACGATCTCCATGTCCTGGGTCGATTTGGGGATGTCCTGGATGAACGAACGGTCGATCTTCAAAGTGTTGAGCGGCAGTCGCTTGAGATAGGCCAGGGATGAGTAGCCGGTGCCGAAGTCATCGATCGACAGCGATACCCCCAGGCCACGGATCTGCTTGAGCAGTGCCAGGGTGCTGGCGATGTTGCCCATCAACGCGTTTTCCGTGACTTCCAGCTCCAGGCGCTGGGGGGCCACCTGGGCGTTGCGCAGGGCGCTGTCGATTTCCCCGGCCAGTTCCTCGCGGGTCAGGTTCAGCGCCGAGCAGTTGACCGCGATCTTCAGTTCGCCGCGGCCATGGCGCGACAGGTAGGCCAGGTCTTCGCAGGCCTTGCGCAGCACCCAGCTGTCCAGTTCGGCGATCATGCCATTGGCTTCGGCAATGCTGATGAAGCGATCCGGGCTCAACAAGCCGTGCTGTGGATGCTGCCAGCGCACCAGGGCCTCGAGCTTGGTGACCCGGGCGCTGCGAAGGTCGTAGATCGGCTGGTAGTACAGCTGCAAGGCCTGGTTGTCGCGCAGCGCGTTGCGCAATTCTTCTTCCAGTTGCAGTTCCAGGGTAGCCCGGGTCTTGAGGTTGGAACTGAAGAAATGCAGGGTGTTGCGTCCCGAATCCTTGGACTGGTAGAGGGCCAGGTCGGCGTTCTTCAACAGCTCCTCGCAGGTCTTGCCGTCGTCGGGAAAGAGACTGATGCCGATGCTGGTGGTCATCACCATGCGCCGCCCGCCCAGTTCGATCGGTTCCTTCATCTTATGCATGATGCGCAGGGCCATGTTCCGGGCCTCGTCGCGCTCATAGAGGTTGATGAGGATGCAGAATTCGTCGCCGCCCAGGCGCGCTACCACGTCCTCATGGTTGCGGGTCGAGCTCTTGATATGCCCGGCGATGACCTTGAGCAGCTCATCGCCGGCATCGTGGCCGAGGCTGTCGTTGATGCGCTTGAAGTGATCGATATCGAGGAACATCACCGCCAGCATGCCGCCGAAGGTGCTCTTTTCCATCAGCTTTTCGGCGAACAGCTGGTTGAAACCCCGGCGGTTGATCAGGTTGGTCAGGGCGTCGTAATGGGCCACGTGCTGCAAGGAGGCACGGGCCTGGTCGAGCTGCGAGAGCAGGGCGTTGACCCGGCGCAGGTCGCGCTCCTTGTGCTGCAGCTTCTTGTCCGCCAGGGCTGCGCTGATGCCGCTGCCGATGACCAGCAGGATGATCGCGCAGACAGCCAGCCCCAGTTGCAGGTTGCCGTCGGGCGTCACCGAGATCGGCAGCGCCCCGGCGGGCAGGGTCAGGGTCATGGACCACATGCCGGTGAAATGCATGAGGACGATGGCGCCGCCCAGTACCAGGCTGCTGGTGTACTTGAGCAACTGGTGGAATATCCCGCTGCCGTCACGCAGGTGCCGGGACAGCAAGAGCGCCGTCAGGCTGCAGCCGATGGCCACCAGCACCGACAGCCCCATGATCCTGGGGTCGTAGTACAGGCTGGCGCTGGAGCGCATGGCCGCCATGCCCACGTAGTGCATGGCGCTGATGCCCAGGCCGATCCACAGCGCGGCCAGGCAGTAGCGCCAGAGCGGCAGTTGCATGTGGCTCAGGGTATCCATCGCCAGCCAGGCGGCAATCAGCACGATGAACAGCGATAGCAGGGTCAGCGGCAGGTCGTAGTGGATTTCCAGCGGTGCTTCGAAGGCCAGCATGGCGATGAAGTGCATGGACCAGATTCCGCCGGACAGGCAGCAGGCACCGACCCAGCGCCACAAACGCTGGCTGCCCGGCTGCTCGACATGGCTGACGCGCTCGGCCATGTCCAGGGTGGCGAAGCTGGCGGCGCAGGCCACCAGGTAGGCCAGCAGCACTAGAACCGGATTGTGGGTGCAATGGAGGACCACCTGCCCGCTATCCGGAAGCTCGGTAATGAAATGCAGACCCAGCCAATCCATAGCGTGCCCATGTCATCTTAGTCGTCTGGCGTCGGCGGATCAGCGCCAACGAGTGCTTGCAGTATAGAAGGCGCTCGGTGGCTGCAATGGACGGTGGCACTTTGGCTCTAATGATTTGCTTATTGGGTCTATCGCTAAAAGTGCTAAGCGCTTTCCTCGTACCAGGGCTCGTCGTTCGCCGGCTCCAGTGGGGCAAGGCCGAACGCGGCGCGGGCGGCGTCGCAGTCGGCGTTGTGCTGGCCGTCCACCCAGGAAGCCTCGAACTCCCGGCATGGACTGCCACGCTGAGCATAGATCGAGCAACTCACGCTCTTGCCGACTTCCCCTTCAAGGGCGATGCAGCGTGGCGATTTGCAGTCGGTACCGAGCATGGCTACCCGGCTGGGAGTGATGCTCTGCACCAGTTCGTCGGGGACCGTTCCACCGGACGAGGCGCATTCGCCCCAGAAAAAAGACACACGAAAGTATGAACAGCAGGCACCGCAATTCAGACGCGGACTGGCTTCGGACATAGGCGGATACAACGGGGAAAGGGGCGGAATGGGGGGGGAGGGAAGGCGGTTATTCTAGGCTTCGCATCGGCCTTGGGAAGGGGGGGCGCCAGGTATTTTTTCAGCCTTTGCCAAACCTTTGAAAATATTGGTAAAGCCCCGGGGTACGGGGGCTGTGGCCCGGTGGCCGAGGCTGCTGGGGCAGCGTTTTCCGGAGTTTGCCAGGACGCGCCGCGATGCCCAGGTATCAGGCCGGCGAATGATCACAGACAGGGGCCCCATGGCTGACTAGATTGCAGTGTCCAGGCGTGTGTCTGGCCCAATAACAATAAAAGAGATCGACCCATGGATAACTCGACTCAAGCGGCGAATGCCTGGCGCATTCTGTTCCTGTTGTTTTTGGCAAACCTGTTCAACTTCTTCGACCGTACCATTCCCGCGATCATCATCGAGCCGATCCGCATGGAGTGGCACCTGAGCGATTTCCAGCTGGGGATCATCGGCACCGCCTTCACCATCGTCTATGCCATCGCCGGCCTGCCCCTGGGGCGGCTGGCCGATACCGGCTCGCGGAGCAAGTTGATGGGCTGGGGCCTGGCGGTCTGGAGCGGGCTCACCGCAGTCAACGGCATGGTGGGCAGTTTCTGGAGCTTCCTACTGGTGCGCATGGGCGTGGGCATCGGCGAGGCCAGTTATGCGCCAGCGGCCAATTCGTTGATCGGCGATTTGTTCCCGGCCCACCGCCGGGCCCGGGCCATGGGCATCTTCATGCTCGGCCTGCCCCTGGGCCTGTTGCTGGCCTTCTTCACCATCGGGGCGATGGTCAAGGCATTCGACAGCTGGCGCGCGCCGTTCTTCATCGCCGCGGTACCGGGCCTGTTGCTGGCGGTGTTCATGTTCTTCATCAAGGAACCCAAGCGCGGGGCGGCGGAGGCCAGCAAGGTGTCCCTGGAACGCATCGAGCGGCCGATCCGCCGGGTGCTGGCGATCCCGACCTTTCTCTGGCTGACCCTGGCCGGCCTGGCCTTTAACTTTGCCACCTATGCCTGCAACTCGTTCCTGGTGCCGATGCTGCAGCGCTACTTCCTGATGCCCTTGCAGGAGGCGGCAGTGGCCACGGGGATCATGGTCGGGGTGACCGGCCTGGTGGGCCTGACCCTGGGAGGCTGGATCGCCGACAAGATCCACCAGCGGGTGGCCAACGGTCGCTTGTTGTTCGCCGCCGCCAGCCTGCTGATTTCCACGTTGTGCACGGCCTGGGCCCTGCATGCCGGACGGATCGAGATCGGTGTGTTCGTGGCGGTGTTCAGTATCGGTTGGTTGTTTGCCTACAACTTCTACACCTGCGTCTACACGGCGATCCAGGATGTGGTGGAGCCGCGTTTGCGGGCCACCGCCATGGCATTGTTCTTCGCTGGCCTGTACCTGCTGGGGGGCGGCCTGGGGCCGGTGGTGGTGGGGGCGTTGTCCGACCGCTTTGCCCATGCGGCGATGGACGCCGCCGGGGCCGGGCAGATGACCGAGGCGTTCAAGGCCATCGGCCTGCACGATGCCATGTACCTGATCCCGGTGGCGCTATTGCTGACCCTGGTGTTCCTGTGCATTGCCTCGCGCAGCTTCGTGCGCGATGCCCAGCGCATGCGCGATGGGCTGGCGCCGGGCGAGGCGGTTGCAGCGCCAGCGACGGCCTGATGGCATGGCTGCTACGGACGATAAAAAAAGGCCCGCATGAGCGGGCCTGTTTCGTGGTGCCAAGCCTGGGAATCAGCCTGCTACCAGGACCCGGATCGCCTCCAGGCGCAGCGCGGCTTTCTCGAGCATGGCCAGGCCTTGCTCCTGTTGCTTGCGCAGGGCGACCAGCTCGCTGTCGCGGACGGTGGGGTTGACCGCCTGCAACGCGGTCAGGCGCGCCAGCTCTTCGTCCAGGTCGGCTGCCAGGCGCTGTTGGGCCTCGGCCACACGCTCGGCGTGACGTGGGGCGACCTTGGCTTCGCCGGCGTTGATCTTCGGTGCCAGCTGGTCGCGCTGGGCCTGGATGAACTTGTTGGCGCTGGCCTTGGGCACGCTTTCCAGCTGGTCGTTGAGGGTCTCGAAGGCCACCCGTGGCGACAGGTCGTTGCCGTTGGCGTCCAGCAGGCAGCGCAGGGCCGCCGGTGGCAGGTAGCGGCCCAGTTGCAGCGAGCGTGGAGCGACCACTTCGCTGACATAGAGCAGTTCCAGCAGCACGGTGCCGGGCTTGAGCGCCTTGTTCTTGATCAGCGCCACGGCGGTGTTGCCCATGGAACCGGACAGCACCAGGTCCATGCCGCCCTGCACCATCGGGTGTTCCCAGGTGATGAACTGCATGTCCTCGCGGGACAGGGCCTGGCCGCGGTCGTAGGTGATGGTCACGCCTTCGTCGTCGCCCAGGGGGAAGCTGGCGTCGAGCATCTTCTCGCTGGGCTTGAGGATCAGGGCGTTGTCCGAATGGTCTTCGCTGTCGATGCCGAAGGCGTCGAACAGGGTCTCCATGTAGATCGGCAGGGCGAACTGATCGTCTTGCTCGAGGATCGCCTCCACCAGCGATTCGCCTTCGCCGGCGCCGCCGGAGTTCAGCTCCAGCAGGCGGTCGCGGCCGGTATGCAGCTCGGCTTCCAGGCGCTCGCGCTCACCACGGGCCTCGTCGATCAGGGCCTGCCACTGGCCATCGTCGGCATTTTCCAGGAGCGGCAACAAACGCGGACCGAACTGGTGCTGCAAGGCATTGCCGGTGGGGCAGGTGGCCAGGAAGGCGTTCAGCGCCTCGTGGTACCACTGGAACAGGCGCTCTTGCGGGCTGGTCTCCAGGTAGGGTACGTGCAGCTCGATCACATGCTTCTGGCCGATCCGGTCCAGGCGGCCGATCCGCTGTTCCAGCAGGTCCGGGTGCGCGGGCAGGTCGAACATCACCAGGTGATGGGCGAACTGGAAGTTGCGGCCTTCACTGCCGATTTCCGAGCAGATCAGCACCTGGGCACCGAACTCTTCGTCGGCGAAATAGGCGGCGGCGCGGTCGCGCTCAAGGATGTTCATGCCTTCATGGAAGACCGTGGCCGGGATGCCGGAGCGCACGCGCAGGGCGTCCTCCAGGTCCATGGCGGTCTCGGCGTGGGCGCAGATCACCAGGACCTTGGTGCGCTTGAGCATCTTCAGCTGGTCGATCAGCCACTCGACCCGTGGGTCGAATTTCCACCAGCGCTGGTCGTCGTCGCTGGCCTCGGGCTGGGCCTGGAAGCTGACTTCCGGGTACAGCTCGGCGTGCTCGCCCAGGGGCAGTTCCAGGTATTCGTCCGGGCACGGCAGCGGATAGGCGTGCAGCTTGCGCTCCGGGAAACCCTGGACCGCGGCGCGGGTATTACGGAACAGCACGCGGCCGGTGCCGTGGCGGTCCAGCAATTCGCGCACCAGGCGTGCGCTGGCTTCATTGTCGCCATCGTTGACGGCGGCCAGCAGGGCTTCGCCCTCATTGCCGAGGAAGCCCTGGATGGTCTTGTGCGCTTCGGGGGACAGGCGGCCCTGGTCCAGCAGTTCCTGCACGGCTTCGGCCACCGGCCGGTAGTTCTCGCTCTCGGCGCGGAAGGCCGCCAGGTCATGGAAGCGGTTCGGGTCCAGCAGGCGCAGGCGGGCGAAGTGGCTGTCCTGGCCCAGCTGCTCGGGGGTGGCGGTCAGCAGCAGGACGCCGGGAATGGTCTCGGCCAGTTGCTCGACCAGGGTGTATTCCGGGCTGGCTTGCTCTTCGTGCCAGACCAGGTGGTGGGCTTCGTCCACCACCATCAGGTCCCAGCCGGCGGCGAACAGCGCGTCCTGGGCCTTCTCATCGTCCACCAGCCACTCCAGGGCCACCAGGGCCAGCTGGGTGTCTTCGAACGGGTTGCTGGCATCGCTTTCGATGAAGCGTTCTTCGTCGAACAGTGCGACCTGCAGGTTGAAGCGCCGGCGCATTTCCACCAGCCACTGGTGCTGCAGGTTCTCCGGAACCAGGATCAGCACCCGGCTGGCACGGCCCGACAGCAGTTGACGATGGATCACCAGGCCGGCCTCGATGGTCTTGCCCAGGCCCACTTCGTCCGCCAGCAGGACCCGAGGCGCGATGCGGTCGGCGACTTCACGGGCGATATGCAGTTGGTGGGCGATGGGTTGGGCGCGCACGCCACCCAGGCCCCAGAGTGGCGATTGCAGCTGGCGGCTGGTGTGTTCCAGGGTGTGGTAGCGCAGCGAGAACCAGGCCAGCGGGTCGATCTGCCCGGCGAACAGGCGGTCACTGGCCAGGCGGAACTGGATGAAGTTCGACAGCTGGGTCTCAGGCAGGGTGACGGGCTGGTTCTGTGCGTCGAGACCGTGGTAGACCAGCAGGCCGTCGACGTCCTCGACTTCCTGCACGGTCATCTTCCAGCCTTCGAAGTGGGTGATGCTGTCACCCGGGGAGAACCTCACGCGAGTGAGGGGCGCATTTCGTAGCGCATACTGGCGGGTGTCGCCAGTGGCCGGGTAGAGCACGGTCAGCAAGCGGCCGTCCTGTGCCAGAACGGTGCCTAGACCTAGCTCCGCTTCGCTGTCACTGATCCAGCGTTGCCCCGGTTGATACTGCTGCGCCATGCTGCCTGACTCCCGCTTTGAAAAAGCCGACTATCTTAACGGAACCTGCTTGCAGTCCAAAGGATTCTGATGAAAACCCCTGGATAAAAAGTAGCGTAAGCGCTGCGTTCGTCGGGGTAGCGGGCACTATCGGCTGACGACTGGGTCACAGTTTTGCGACCGATGGCTCAAGTCGCCCATGCCGCAGCCGACAGCCTGCTGACAGGAGACCTATAACATGCTGCCACCGATGCTCCCCTTGAGTGCCGTGCCCGTCACTTCACAGCAGGATCCGATCCGCCAGCGCCCGGACATCCCGCCCGTGGTGCCGGTGCAGGAGAGCTCCAATGAAAGCACCATCGACCTGCAAAAGCGCGATGCCGAGCAGTCGGCCCTGCTGCTGCGCGAGGAACAGCAGCGCCAGCAGGAACGGCAGCGACGCCAGCGCGAGGAACAGGACGATCCCGAGCAGCACCTGGCGGTGCCCGGTGACGAGTTGAATGCCGACAACACGGTGCCGGTGGCACCGCTGATCGAAGATGCCCCGCGCCAGGGCCTCTGGGTGGACGTGCAGGTCTAGCCCGCCGGACCACGTCTGGCCAGTTCCTCGAGCGCCCGCAGCAGGCGCTGGATTTCCCCTTCGGTATTGAGATGGCTCACCGCGACCCGCGCGATGTTGGCCAAGCCCCGGGCCTGCATGTCCAGCGGGGTGTAGGCCACGCCGTTGGCGCCGATGTTGATGCCCTGGCGCCCCAGTTGCGCCTTGAGGGCCAGGCTGTCCCAGCCCTCGAGCGTGAAGGCGATCAGCCCGGATTGCCGTCCGGGTACGCCCAGGTCGCGGCGTTGCAGGCCGGGTATGCGGTCCATGGCTGCGCGCAATAGCCCGCTGAGGCGTGCGATGCGCTGTGCGATGGCCTGGATGCCGATCTCCTCGAGTTCCTGTAGCGCATTGGCCAATCCGGCCAGCAGGACCTGCGACACCTCGCTGGTTTCGAAGCGTCGGGCATCGCCGCGCAGGCTGAAGCCCTGGCCGTCCCAGGGCGCCGACAGCACATCCCGTTGCTGGGGCTGCAACCGTTCGAGAAAACCAGGCCTCACGTAAAGCAGTGCCGTGCCCCGTGGGCCGCGCAGGTACTTGCGCCCGGCGCCCTTGAGGACGTCGCAGCCCAGGGCCTGGACATCACAGGGCAGTTGGCCCAGGGCCTGGCCGGCATCGATGAAATAGGGAATGTGCCACTGGCGCGCCAGGTGGCCGATGGCGGCCGCGGGGTTGATCAGGCCGCCATTGGCCGGTAGCCAGGTCAGGGCGATCAGGCGGACCCGTGCATCGAGCATCGACTCCAGGGCCGGGACCGACACCGCGCCATGGCTGTCGCAGGGAATGATCTCCAGTTGCGCCCCCGCTGCGATCGCTGGCGCCATGCAGGCCAGGTTGCCACCCCATTCGTGGCGGCCCACCAGGATCCGGTCGCCGCTGCGCCAGCGGGGCAGGGCGTTGAAGGCCAGGCTCCAGGCGGCCGAGCCGCTGCTGGCGAAGGCGATCGCTTCGGCCGAGGTATTGAGCAGGCGGGCCGCGAGGCGGCGGGCCCGTTCCGGCCAGTCCGTCGTCGTGGCGGCCTCCATCGGCCCTTGCTGGGCTTCGTGCTGCAACTGCTGGTGCATGGCATCCAGGGTGCCCTGGCTGGGCAGCGATGCACCGGCATGGTTGAAATGGCAGACCCGCGCGCAGCCCGGCGTGGTTTGGCGTAGCCGGGCAAGTTGGGCCGGGCCCGACAGGGTCATGGTTGCAGCTCGAAGATCCCGTCCACTTCCACGGCGACCCCGGCGGGCAGGCTGGCTACGCCCACGGCGGTACGGGCATGCCGGCCCTTGTCGCCGAGGGCATTGACCAGCAGGTTTGAGGCGCCGTTGGCTACGCCGCTGTGGTCCTGGAAGTCACCGCTGGCGGCGATGAACACGCCGAGGCGGCTGATGCGCCGCAAGCGCGACAGGTCGTCATCCAGTGCCGCTCCCAGCTGGGCCAGTAGGGCGAGGGCGGCCAGTTCGGCGGCTTGGGCGCCTTGTTCCGGCGATAGGTTCTCACCGAGCCGGCCGAGCAGGGCGGGTTCGCCCTGGAGCAGGGGGATCTGGCCGGAGATGAACAGCAGGTTCTGGCTGCGTACGTGATTGACATAGTTGGCGGCCGGCTGGCTGGGCTCCGGTAGTTCCAGGCCCAGTTGCTGCACGCGATGCTTCAAGGAGTGGTTCATGGTGAGTCCTCGGGTCAAAGGCCTGCAGCATCGGCTTTCGTTCCGTGGGACGACAAACGGATAGATCTAATCCGATGTATCCAAATGGCTCATGGATGTTCGGCCTGTTCTTGCAGCCACTGGGCGAAGCATTGCGCGGCCGGGCTTGCCCCGCCTTCGGCAGTGACCAGCCAGTAGCCGATCTGGCTGTCCAGGGGCGGCAGGTCGAAGGCTTGAACCAGCCTGCCCTGGTCCAGGTGACGCTGGATCAAGCGGCGCCGGCCCATGGCCAGGCCCTGGCCGGCTACCGCCGCCTCCACCACGATGTTGTAGTCGTGCAGCATCACGGGCGGGTGCGGGCTGAGGTCGAAACCATGGCAGGCGCTCCAGTCGTGCCACTCGAAGGGCTGCTGGGAGTGGGCCATCAGCCGTGGGGCCGTGGCCAGGGTCGTGGCCTTGAGTTCGGGGCTGCAGACCGGCGATAGCTGTTCGGCCAGCAGGCGGGTGGCGCTGACCCGGGGCCAGTCGCCCTTGCCGTAGCGGATGGCCAGGTCGACCTCGGCCCCGGCGACATCCGCCAGTTCGATGCAGGCTTGCAGTTCCAGCTGGATCTGTGGGTAGCGCCGGTTGAAGTCGGCCAGGCGCGGTGCCAGCCACAAGGTGGCGAAGGAGGCCAGCAGGCCGACGCGCAGCACCTTGGGGGCAGGTGCGACCCGTAGCGCCTGGGTGGCCTGGGCAATCTGCTCCAGGGCCGGGTGGATCTGCCGGTGGTAGGCCGCACCGGCGTGGGTCAGGTCGATGGCCCGGGTGCGGCGGATGAACAGTGGCTGGCCCAGGTGCTCTTCGAGCTTGTGCACCTGATGGCTGATGGCGCTCTGGCTGACGCACAGCTCCTGGGCGGCCTTGCTGAAACTCAGGTGCCGGGCTGCGGCTTCGAAGGCGCGCAGGGCCAGCAGCGGCGGCAGGTGCTTGGGCATTTCCACGATGGCTTTCCTGGGACGGTTCAAGGGGCCATTGTGCGATTAAAAAGGTCCCGAGGCAGAGATTTTATTGTGCCGATACAGGCCAGATGACTGGTCAGGGGCAGCGTCACGCCGCATTATTGTCCCCATTCGCCATTGATCTTTCGTGATGCACGCCATGAAGCAAGAACCCAAGTTGATCGACCTGAACGCCGAACGCGCCAAGCGCGTGCATGACCTCAACGAAAAGCGCCTGAACGAAGTGCGCCAGGCATTCGAGCAAGCGATGCCCTTGGGCAAGCCGAAGAAAAAACCTAAAAACAAACCGAAAAAGCGCTGAACCGGGCGTTTTCCGTTGATATAGGTCAGTTATTCCCCCTTCCTCGCCCCCCGTCCTTGGCGTCATTGACGCCGGTCAATTTTCCCCTGCGCCTCTTTGGTTAACTTAGCTCCATCGCAACGAGGCACGAGCAGGAGGCTGGTCATGTTTTTCGACAATGTGGTGTTCGCCGGAGTGCTGACCGTCGGCCTCATGGTGCTGTTCTTCGCAGGTTTTGGATTCTTCATCTGGAAAGACGCCAACAAGCGTAAAAAACCTTAAGTCTCTCCAGAGCAACGAGCACGCAAGGCATTTTGGGCAACTTCGGTTGCCCTTTTTTTTGCCTGCAGGAAAGGGTCGGACATCGAATGCCGGGCATAAAAAAAGGTGCGTCCCCAGGGGTCGCACCTTTTTTCTGGCCGGGATTTGTTCAGGTGCCCAGGACCTTCGAGGCGGCCCAGAACAGGCCGGCCGACAGGGCCACGGTGGCTGGCAGGGTCAGGACCCAGGCCATCAGGATGGTCTTCACCGTGCCACCTTGCAGTCCGCTCTTGTTGGCGACCATGGTCCCGGCCACGCCGGAGGAGAGCACGTGGGTGGTGGACACTGGCAGGCTGAACACGTTGGCCAGGCCGATCAGGCCGGCAGCGGTGATTTGCGCCGACATGCCCTGGGCGTAGGTCATGCCTTGCTTGCCGATCTTCTCGCCGATGGTCTGTACCACGCGTTTCCAGCCGATCATGGTGCCTAGGCCCAAGGCCAGGGCCACGGCCAGGATCACCCAGAACGGCGCGTATTCGGTGGTGGCGGTCAGGTCCTTGCGCAGCTTGTCCAGGTCGGCTTTTTCACGGGCGGCCAGGCCAGGCAGCTTGCCGACCTTCTTGGCCGTGTCGTCCAGGCACAGCAAGTAGCGGCGGACTTCGATGCGGTCTTCCGGGGACAGCGAATGGTAGTCGGAAACGCCCTTGAGGCTGCTCAGCAGGGCGCTGATGGTCGGTTCGGTCTGCTGCGGGTTGCAGCGGAACTTGCCGGGGAGATCGTCCTTCACGCTTTTGCCCAGGGCCAGGAATTCGCCCAGGGACTCGTGGTTGCGCTGGTAGAACTGGCTCAGGTGCAGGGTGGCGTCGCGGGTACGCTCGATCTGGTAGGTGGTGCTGTTGAGGTCCAGCACGAACTGCGCGGGCACGATGCCGATCAGTACCAGCATGATCAGGCCGATGCCTTTCTGGCCATCATTGGAGCCGTGGACGAAGCTCACGGCCATGGCCGAGATCACCAGCACCAGGCGGTTCCAGAATGGCGGATGCTTCTTGTCGTCGACCTTGCGCCGCTGTTCCGGGGTCTTGTGCATCTTCGAGATCGGCCGCCACCACTTCAGGCCGATCAATACCAGCGCTGCAATAATGAAGCCGGCCATGGGCGAGAACACCAGGGATGCGCCGATATCGATCGCTTTCTGCCAGTTCACGCCATCACCCAGGGGGATATCGTTGAGCAGGGCATTGGCCAGGCCGACACCGAGGATCGAACCGATCAGGGTGTGGGAACTGGAGGCGGGAATGCCGAAGTACCAGGTCCCCAGGTTCCAGGCGATGGCTGCGGCCAGCAAGGAGAAGACCATGGCCAGGCCGTGGCCGGTGTTGACGTTGATCAGCAGCTCGACCGGCAGCAGGTGGACGATGGCGTAGGCCACGCCGACACCGCCGAGGAGCACGCCGAGGAAATTGAATACACCGGAAAAGAACACGGCCAGGTGCGGCGGCATGGCTTTGGTGTAGATAACAGTGGCAACCGCATTTGCGGTGTCATGAAAGCCGTTGATGAACTCGTAGGCGAGGACAAAAGCCAGGGCGAGCAAGAGGCTCACAAGCACCCAAGCATCCAGTCCGCTGAATAAATCGATCATGAAGGTTTTCTGACCCGGTCATAAGGGGGCGCGATTATGCCAGAAAACCCTACTAATCAACGCACAAGCTGCTCACCGGTAACATTCTTCAACGAAAAAACTGACCCGGAGCAGAGTTTTCTCCGATTTCTTCCTGGGGCGGTAACCCGCTGATTTTACTGGGCCATAACCTGCTGGTTGGTGGCCAGGGGCGGCTTCAAGAGGGTTAAAACGCTTGTATGAAATTTCACGCTGAGGGCCTGCCGGGTAGCGTTCCTCGTTTCGATAGCGCGACGTACTGGAGGCTCGTGAAGGCGGGCATCAATGGACTACCTGCCGCCGAGATCATCGTGCGGGCAAGGGAGGCAAGCCCTCGAAAGCTCAAGCCGCCCACATCATGGCTGGTCGGCCTTGAGCTCTTTTTCCATCTTCTGCAGTTCCTGGATGAATGCCTGGTCGCGAATGCTGGCGCGTTTGCGCCAAGGTTTGCGTTCAGGTTCGGGCTGGGCGGCATAAAGAGTCACCTCGCCACCGTAAACTTCCTTGTAACGTTGCTCCTGGCGCTCAAGTTCCGCGCGCAGTTCGTCTTTCGTCACAGTGTTACCTAATTATGTAAGGTCCATTCCGGTGTAACGCGTGGCAGTGGCGCGCCTACGGGAAAGCAGACTCCCCAGCACTCGGGCTTGGGAGTGGCAATCCTTGCAAACGCGCCTCTAATTGCACGCGGCTACGTCACCGGATGAAAACGACTGTCGTAGCAACAGCGTCGTCTATTGCAAACGGATTGGCCAAATAGTGTTTGGGGTCAAGCGCTTGCGGCAGGTGTCTGGTTACCGCAGTCCATCACCTGGATGAGGTGGAAGGGGAACTGAGCCCATTTCCCTCGTTCGTGCAGTATAGCTTCGATAAAGATTCACTGGATGTCTATGAAGTTTAAAATTGCTAACTTCATTGTGAGTCCTTTGTTACGCGCAAGTTTTATTCATCTTCATGCGCCCGAGTTTCCCCGGCACTTTGCCTGACGGGAGGCGGTAATTTTACCGGATGATTGTTACCTTCAAGAGTCAACGAACTGATGGTCATTGCTCCGGGACGGTTGATTGCGCTTACCGATGGGCGGTTCGATAATCGTCCGTTATCGCCATCATCCGCTGTACGGCATGTCGAATATCGCTAGCCTCGCCGCAGGGAGCCTGAAATGAACGATCAGATGCGTAACTCCTTCACCTCGATGGCTCCGCCGATCGTGGCCTCGGCGGCGAAGAGGATCCAGGCGTTCACCGGCGATCCGGACTTCATGACCTCCCTGGCCCGGGGGCTGGCGGTGATCCAGGCGTTCCAGGAGCGCAAGCGGCACCTGACCATCGCCCAGATCAGCCACCGTACGGAAATACCCCGGGCTGCAGTGCGTCGCTGCCTGCACACCCTGATCAAGCTCGGCTATGCCACTACCGACGGACGCACCTATTCACTGCTGCCCAAGGTGCTGACCCTCGGGCATGCCTACCTGTCCTCGACGCCCCTGGCCGTTTCCGCACAACCCTACCTGGACCGCATGAGCGAGCAGCTGCACGAGGCTTGCAACATGGCGACCCTGGAGGGTGACGACATCCTCTACATCGCCCGTTCGGCCACCACCCAGCGGCTGATTTCCGTCGATCTTTCGGTGGGCGGCCGATTGCCGGCCTATTGCACGTCCATGGGACGGATCCTGCTGGCCGCGCTGGATGACTCCTCGCTGCACGAATACCTCGAGCATGCCGACCTGCAGGCCAAGACCAGCCGCACCCTGCATACCCCGCAGGCATTGCTGGAGTGCCTGCGCCAGGTACGCCAGCAGGGTTGGTGCATCGTCGACCAGGAACTGGAGCAGGGGCTGCGTTCGATCGCCGTGCCCGTGTACGACGCGTCAGGCCAGGTGCTGGCAGCGTTGAATGTGAGCACCCATGCCAGCCGGGTCAGCCACGTCGAACTGCAGCAGCGCTTTCTTCCCGGCCTGCTGAGCGCCAGCCGCGAACTCAGCGCCCAACTGTTCACTTAAGCTGTTCGATAAACGCCCAGATCCGCTCCTGGCGAATTGACGCTGTTTCCCCGGGCTGATTAATGTCGCGCCAGTGTCTTGGGCTGCGTACATCCACAGCCCGCATTCCCTGTGCGATCCGCCCAGTTGCGCCATCCAATAATAAAGAAGAGGCCAGCCCCATGAGCATGTTCACCGTGCGCCTTGTTCCCATCATTGCCGCGTCGCCTTGCCTGCCGGCTGATTGGCCCTTGCCGTCGTGATCCGACCTACCCGGGCGGAATGTTGCGCACTGGTGGCCTTGCATGGATGAACAGCCATGAACCAACCGCAATCCGCAGTAGGGAACTGCCTCGATGTGCAGTCCCTCATCAATGCCCAACCGCTGTCGTCCTACCAGTGGCGGGTGGTGATCCTGTGTTTCCTGATCGTTTTCCTCGATGGCCTGGATACGGCGGCCATGGGGTTCATCGCTCCGGCGCTGTCCCAGGACTGGGGCATCGACCGCGCCAGCCTCGGTCCGGTCATGAGCGCTGCGCTGATCGGCATGGTTTTCGGCGCCCTGGGTTCCGGGCCTCTGGCCGACCGCTTTGGGCGCAAGGTGGTGTTGGTGGGCGCGGTGGCGCTGTTTGGCGTCTTCAGCCTGGCGTCGGCCTATAGCGCCAGCGTCCAGCAGTTGTTGGTCTTGCGGTTCCTCACCGGCCTGGGGCTCGGCGCGGGCATGCCCAATGCCACTACGTTGCTTGCCGAATACACCCCCGAGCGCCACAAATCGCTGCTGGTGACCAGCATGTTCTGCGGTTTCAACCTGGGCATGGCCGCGGGTGGGTTCATCTCCGCCAAGCTGATCCCGGCCTTCGGCTGGCATAGCCTGTTGCTGGTAGGGGGAGTCTTGCCGCTGCTCCTGGTCCTGGTGCTGCTGATCTGGCTGCCGGAATCGGCACGTTACCTGGTGGTGCGCGGTGCTGGCACCGACAAGGTGCGCAAGGCCCTGGCACCCATAGCCCCGGCCCTGGTCCGCGAGGCCGGCAGTTTCAGCGTGCCGGAGCAGAAGACGGTGCGGGCGCGCAACGTGCTTGCGGTGATCTTCTCGGCCACCTGCAGCCTTGGCACCCTGTTGTTGTGGCTGACCTATTTCATGGGGCTGGTGATCGTCTACCTGTTGACCAGCTGGCTGCCGACCCTGATGCGCGACAGCGGGGCGAGCCTGGAGCAGGCCGCCTTCATCGGCGCCCTGTTCCAGTTTGGCGGAGTGCTCAGTGCGGTGCTGGTGGGCTGGACGATGGACCGCTTCGACCCGCACAAGGTGATCGGCATCTGCTATCTGCTGGCCGGAGCCTTCGCCTACGCCGTTGGCCAGAGCCTGGGCAACATGGCGTTGTTGGCCAGTCTGGTGTTGGTCGCCGGCATGTGCGTCAACGGCGCGCAATCGGCGATGCCGTCCCTGGCCGCTCGTTTCTATCCGACCCAGGGCCGGGCCACCGGTGTGTCGTGGATGCTCGGCATCGGGCGGTTCGGCGCGATTCTCGGCGCCTGGATGGGCGCGGCCCTGCTGGGTATGGGCTGGAACTTCGCGCAGGTGCTCAGCGCCCTGATGATTCCCGCTGCATTGGCCACCGCAGCGGTGTTGATCAAGGGGCGGATCAGCCATGCCGACGCCACTTGAGTCCTGGATCTTAACCTCGCTTGCCGGCGATCAGTCGGTGGTTGCGGGGTCGAGGTCATGGATAGCTCTGCAATAATTTGTTCGATAATCGAACGTTTAGTCGATTATCGGATTGTTCCGTGATTTTGCCCCGGCTTAACCTTCAGCCACTGCGGCGCCACCTGAGCGCCTTTCCCCAGTCGCTGGACACCCACCGGGAGACTCCCTCCATGGCTGCAATCCTCTCGCTGCACGAGGCCGTAAAGCAGTTGATCAACGATGGCGACACCGTCGCGCTCGAAGGTTTCACCCACCTGATCCCCACGGCCGCGGGCCATGAAATCATTCGCCAGGGCAAGCAGGAGCTGACCCTGGTGCGGATGACCCCGGACCTGATCTACGACCAACTGATCGGGGCCGGCTGCGCCCGCAAGCTGATTTTCTCCTGGGGCGGCAACCCGGGCGTGGGGTCCCTGCATCGCCTGCGCGACGCCGTGGAAAAACAATGGCCGCGGCCGCTGGAGATCGAAGAGCACAGCCATGCCGACTTGGCCAATGCCTACGTCGCCGGGGCCTCGGGTTTGCCGTTCGCCGTGCTGCGGGCTTACGCCGGGTCCGACCTGCCCAAGGTCAACCCGCTGATCAAGAGCGTGACTTGCCCCTTCACCGGTGAAGTGCTGGCGGCGGTGCCATCGGTACGTCCGGACGTCACGGTGATCCACGCGCAGAAAGCCGACCGCAAGGGCAACGTCCTGCTGTGGGGCATCCTCGGCGTGCAGAAGGAGGCGGCGCTGGCCGCCCAGCGCTGCATCGTCACCGTCGAGGAGATCGTCGATGACCTCGAGGCGCCGATGAATGCCTGCGTGCTGCCGACCTGGGCCCTGAGCGCGGTGTGCCATGTGCCTGGCGGTGCCCATCCGTCCTACGCCCACGGGTATTCCGAGCGCGACAATCGTTTCTACCAGGCCTGGGACCCCATCGCCCGCGATCGCCAGAGCTTCACCGCATGGATCGACCAGTACATTCGCGGCACTGCCGACTTCAGTGAATTCCAGGCCAAGCTGGCCGCAGCCCGGGAGGCCCGGCAATGACTTACTCCACCAATGAAATGATGACCGTGGCCGCGGCCCGGCGCCTGCGCAACGGCTCGGTATGCTTCGTCGGCATCGGCCTGCCGTCCAAGGCCGCCAACCTGGCGCGCCTCACTTCGTCGCCGGACGTGGTGCTGATCTATGAATCCGGCCCGATCGGCGCCAAGCCCAGTGTCCTGCCGCTATCCATCGGCGACGGTGAACTGGCGGAAACCGCCGATACCGTGGTCCCCACCGCGGAGATCTTCCGCTACTGGCTGCAGGGCGGGCGGATCGACGTGGGTTTCCTGGGGGCGGCCCAGGTCGACCGCTTCGGCAATATCAACACCACGGTGGTCGGCGATTATCACCAGCCTAAGGTGCGCCTGCCGGGAGCTGGCGGTGCGCCGGAGATCGCCGGCTCGGCCAAGAGCGTGCTGATCATCCTCAAGCAGTCCGCCCGCTCCTTCGTCGACAAGCTGGATTTCGTCACCTCGGTCGGCCATGGCGAAGGCGGCGACTCGCGCCAGCGCCTGGGGCTGCCGGGCGCCGGTCCGGTGGGGATCATCACCGACTTGTGCATCATGGAACCTGAGGCAGGCAGTCATGAGTTCGTCGTCACTTCCCTGCATCCGGGAGTGACCCGTGAACAGGTGATAGAGGCCACGGGCTGGGCGATTCGCTTCGCCGAGCAGGTGACCCAGACCAGCGCACCCACCGCGCTGGAACTGACGGCGCTGCGCGAACTGGAGGCTCGTACCGCCGCTGCCCATGGCCAAGCCCCGGGAGAAGCCTGATGCGCGACGTATTCATCTGCGATGCCATTCGTACCCCCATCGGCCGCTTTGGCGGTGGCTTGTCCAGCGTGCGGGCCGATGACCTGGCGGCCTTGCCGATCAAGGCGCTGATGGAGCGCAACCGGCAAGTGGACTGGAGCGCGCTGGACGAAGTGTTCCTCGGTTGTGCCAACCAGGCCGGCGAAGACAACCGTAACGTGGCGCGCATGGCGCTGCTGCTCGCCGGCCTGCCGGATAGCGTGCCGGGCGTGACCCTCAACCGTCTTTGCGCCTCGGGCATGGAGGCTGTGGGTACGGCGTTTCGCGCCATCGCCAGTGGCGAGATGGAACTGGCCATCGCCGGCGGCGTGGAGTCGATGTCCCGTGCGCCCTTCGTCATGGGCAAGGCCGAGGGTGCCTTTTCCCGAAACATGCAACTGGAGGACACCACCATCGGCTGGCGTTTCATCAACCCGTTGATGAAGGCCCGGTATGGAGTGGATGCCATGCCCCAGACCGCCGACAACGTCGCGGATGAGCAGCGGATCTCCCGGGCCGACCAGGACGCCTTCGCCCTGCGCAGCCAGCGCAAGGCCGCGACGGCCCAGGCGGCGGGTTTTTTCGCCGAAGAAATAGTACCGGTGCGCATCGCCCACAAGAAAGGTGAAATCCTCGTCGAGGATGACGAGCACCTGCGCCCGCAGACCACTTTGGAGGCCTTGAGCAAACTCAAGCCGGTGAATGGGCCGGACAAGAGCGTCACCGCTGGCAATGCCTCGGGGGTCAACGACGGCGCCGCCGCGTTGATCCTGGCCTCGGCCGATGCGGTGAGGCAGCACGGCCTGACGCCAAGGGCCCGGGTCCTGGGCATGGCCAGCGCTGGAGTGGCGCCACGGGTCATGGGCATCGGCCCGGTGCCGGCGGTGCGCAAGCTTACCCAGCGCCTGGGCCTGGCGGTGGGCGATTTCGATGTGATCGAACTCAACGAGGCGTTCGCCAGCCAGGCCCTGGCGGTGCTGCGGGAACTGGGGTTGGCGGATGACGCGCCCCAGGTCAATCCCAACGGTGGCGCCATCGCCCTGGGCCATCCGCTGGGCATGAGCGGGGCCAGGCTGGTGCTGACGGCCTTGCACCAACTGGAGCGGACCGGCGGCAGGAAAGGCCTGGCCACCTTGTGCGTGGGGGTCGGGCAGGGCCTGGCCCTGGCCATCGAACGGGTCTGACGCCGATTGCCCGCAGCCGTCGAGGCGGCTGCGGGGCAGCCTGGTCATGGAGACTGTGGAACGGGAGTGTTGCCAAGTATGTCTAGACTGACACTGTCCCCCATGAGTGAAAAAACATGACTACAACTACAAGTCACTACACCGGAGAGGAACGCAGCAAAAGGATCTTTGCCATTGTCGGTGCTTCGTCCGGCAACCTGGTGGAATGGTTCGACTTCTATGTCTACGCCTTCTGCGCCATCTATTTCGCCCCGGCGTTCTTTCCCTCGGACGACCCCACGGTGCAATTGCTCAACACCGCCGGCGTGTTCGCCGCCGGGTTCCTGATGCGCCCGATCGGCGGCTGGTTGTTCGGCCGGGTTGCCGATCGCCACGGGCGCAAGAACTCGATGATGATCTCGGTGCTGATGATGTGTACTGGCTCCCTGGTCATCGCCTTCCTGCCGACCTATGCCAGCATCGGCGCCTGGGCGCCGTTCCTGCTGCTGGCGCGGCTGTTCCAGGGCCTGTCGGTGGGCGGCGAGTACGGCACCACCGCTACCTACATGAGCGAGGTGGCGCTCAAGGGCCAGCGCGGTTTCTTCGCTTCATTCCAATACGTGACCCTGATTGGCGGGCAACTGCTGGCGGTGCTGGTGCTGGTGATCATCCAGCAGTTCCTCGACGAGGCCGCGCTCAAGGCCTGGGGCTGGCGCATTCCGTTCATGATCGGCGCCATCGCGGCCCTGATCTCGTTGTTGCTGCGTCGTTCGCTGAAGGAAACCAGCAGCCGGGAAACCCGCGAGGACAAGAACGCCGGCAGTATCGCCGCGCTGTTCAAGCACCATTTGGCGGCCTTCATCACGGTGCTGGGCTACACCGCCGGTGGTTCGCTGATCTTCTATACCTTTACTACCTACATGCAGAAGTACTTGGTGAACACTGCCGGCATGCACGCCAAGACCGCCAGCTATGTCATGACTGGCGCCTTGTTCCTGTACATGTGCATGCAACCGCTGTTCGGCATGCTCGCCGACCGTATCGGCCGGCGTAACTCCATGCTCTGGTTCGGCGCCCTGGGTACGTTGTTCACGGTGCCGCTCTTGCTGGCCCTGAAGACCGTCAGCAGCCCGCTCCTGGCATTCGTGCTGATTACCCTGGCGTTGGCCATCGTCAGTTTCTATACCTCCATCAGCGGCCTGGTGAAGGCCGAGATGTTCCCGCCCGAAGTCCGGGCGCTGGGCGTGGGGCTGGCCTATGCGGTGGCCAATGCGATCTTCGGGGGTTCGGCGGAATGGGTGGCCCTGAACTTCAAGAACATGGGGATGGAAAATACCTTCTACTGGTACGTTACGGTGATGATGGCCATCGCCTTCCTGTTCAGTCTGCGATTGCCCAGGCAGGCTGCCTACCTGCACCACGATCTTTGAACCACGAGCCTGCGTCCGGGTGGGCGCAGGCTGCCAAGGACCCTTATGACCCTAGCTGCGAGCAACCAGCTGTTCGATGCCTATTTCACCGCCCGGCCAATGCGCAAGGTGTTCTGCGACCAGGGCCGAATCCAGGCGATGCTCGATTTCGAAGCCGGCCTGGCCCGGGCCGAGGCCCGGGCGGGGTTGATCCCGGCCAGCGCCGTCGCGCCGATCGAGGCCGCCTGCCAGGTCGGCTGGTACGACTTGCAGGCCTTGGGCGAGGCCATAGTCACGGCGGGCAACCCGGCTATCCCGCTGGTCAAGGCCCTGGGCCGGCAAGTGGCCGTAAACGCTCCCGAAGCCGAGCGCCATGTGCACCTGGGCGCTACCAGCCAGGATGTGATGGACACGGGCCTGGTGTTGCAACTGCGCAGCGCCCTGGACCTGTTGGAACAGGATCTTGAGCGCTTGGGGGAGTGCCTGGTCGCCCAGGCCGAGCGATACGCCGACCTGCCCCTGGCGGGCCGGACCTGGCTGCAACATGCCACTCCGGTCACGCTGGGCATGAAGATCGCCGGCTGGCTGGGGGCGGTGACCCGCGGTCGCGAACGCTTGCAGCAACTCAAGCCGCGCTTGCTGGTGCTGCAGTTCGGCGGGGCCTCCGGGACCCTGGCGGCCTTGGGCGAGCAAGCGCTACCGGTGGCTCTGGCCCTGGCCGAGGAACTGCGCCTGGGCTTGCCGGAGCAGCCCTGGCACACCCAGCGCGATCGCCTGGTGGAGTTCGCCTCGAGCCTCGGTCTCTTGGCCGGCAGCCTGGGCAAGCTGGGCCGGGATATCAGCCTGCTGATGCAGACCGAGGCGGCGGAGGTATTCGAGCCGGCGGCGGCGGACAAGGGCGGCTCGTCGACCATGCCGCACAAGCGCAATCCGGTGGGCTCGGCGGTGCTGATCAGCGCCGCGACCCGGGTTCCGGGGTTGCTGGCGACACTGTTTTGCGCCATGCCCCAGGAGCACGAGCGCAGCCTGGGGCTGTGGCATGCCGAATGGGAAACCCTGCCGGAGATCTGCTGCCTGGTATCCGGCGCCCTGCACCAGGCCCTGTCGCTGGTCGAGGACCTGGAGGTGGACCGCCAGCGCATGGCGCACAACCTCCAGCTGACCCAGGGGCTGGTTCTGGCCGAGGCGGTAAGCATGGCCCTGGCCCAGCGCCTGGGGCGCGAGACCGCCCACCATCTATTGGAACAATGCTGCAAGCGCGCGGTGGCCGAGCAACGCCACCTGCGCGGGGTATTGGGCGAGGATCCCCAGGTCAGTGCCGAGCTGTCGGCGCTGGAGCTGGATCGCCTGCTGGACCCGGCGCATTACCTGGGCCAGGCCAAGACCTGGGTCGAGCGCGCCGTGGCTGAACATTTTGCCTTGAAGGCCTGAAGGAGATTGCCGTGGGATTCGTGAAACTCGCCGGGGGCGAATTGCATTATCAACTGGAGGGGCCGGAGCAGGCGCCGGTGCTGGTGCTGTCCAACTCTTTGGGTACCAACCTGCACATGTGGGACAAGCAGATGCCGCTCTTCACCGAGCATTTTCGGGTCCTGCGCATGGATACCCGTGGCCATGGCCGGTCCCTGGTCACCGCGGGGCCTTACAGCATCGAGCAACTGGGGCGCGATGTACTGGCGTTGCTCGATGCCCTGGATATCGCGCGTGCGCATTTTTGCGGCCTGTCCATGGGCGGGTTGATCGGCCAGTGGCTGGGAATTCATGCCGGCGAGCGCCTGGGCAAGCTGGTGGTGTGCAACACCGCGGCCAAGATCGGCGACCCTTCGGTGTGGAACCCGCGGATCGAGACGGTGCTGCGTGACGGCCAGGCCGCCATGGTGGCGCTACGGGATGCGTCCATCGCCCGCTGGTTCACCCCGGACTACGCCGAGGCCCATCCGGACCAGGCCAAGCTGATCACCGACATGCTGGCCGCCACTTCGCCCGAGGGCTACGCGGCCAACTGCGCCGCAGTGCGCGATGCCGACCTGCGCGAGCACTTGGCGGCGATCAAGGTGCCGACCCTGGTGATCGCCGGCAGCGACGATGCCGTCACCCCACCGGCTGGCGGGCATTTCATCCAGCAGCGGGTGCAGGGCGCCGAGTACGCCGAGTTCCGCGCCGCGCATCTGTCCAACGTCCAGGCCGGGGATGCCTTCAGCGCCCGGGTCCTGGACTTCCTGCTGGCCTGAGCGACCACCCAAGGAGCCATTCGTGGACGAAAAGCAACGCTATGCCGAAGGCCTGCAGGTGCGTCGCGCGGTGCTGGGCGAGGCCCATGTCGAGCGCAGCCTGGCAGCCCTGACCGAGTTCAACTCGGAGTTCCAGGACATGATCACTCGCCATGCCTGGGGCGATATCTGGACCCGTCCGGGACTGCCCCGGCATACCCGCAGCCTGGTCACCATCGCCATGCTGATCGGCATGAACCGCAACGAGGAGCTCAAGCTGCATCTGCGGGCGGCCGCGAACAACGGCGTGAGCCGGGGCGAGATCAAGGAAGTGATCATGCAGAGTGCCATCTACTGCGGGATCCCGGCAGCCAACGCCACCTTCCACCTGGCCGAATCGGTGTGGGATGAACTGGGGGTGGAGTCGCGCCAGGCGCCGTAGGCGAGGGCGGGGTGGTCGACCTTGGCCGTGGACTACAAACGAAAAACCCACCGTGAGGTGGGTTTTTCATGCAGCCGGTTCAGGCTTCAGAACAGATGCAGCTCAGGGGCTTTCTTTTCCGCCGTTTGCTCGTTCTTCGCGCTCTGCTCGCTCCAGCCCCCGCCGAGGGCCTTGTACAGGTTGACCTCGCTGGTCAGCTGCGCCAGGCGGTCGGTGATCAGCGCTTGTTGGGCGCTGAACAGCGAGCGCTGGGCGTCGAGGAAGGTCAGGTTGCTGTCGACCCCGATGCGGTAGCGGCGCTCGGCCAGGCGGTAGTAGTCCTGGTTGGCGCTGACGAAATCACGCTGGGCCTGCAACTGCTGGTTGTAGGTCTGGCGTGCGGCCAAGCCATCGGAGACTTCCTGGAAGGCGGTCTGGATGGACTTCTCGTACTGGGCGACGCTGATGTCCTTCTGGATCTTGGAGTAGTCCAGGCTGGCGCGCAGGCTGCCGGCGTTGAAGATCGGCAGGTTGATTTGCGGCTGGAACAACCAGGTCCCCGAGCCACCCTTGAACAGGCCGGAGAGATCCGGGCTCAGGCTGCCGGCGTTGGCCGTCAGGCTGATGCGCGGGAAGAACGCCGCGCGGGCCGCGCCGATATTGGCGTTGGCGGCCTTGAGCTTGTACTCGGCCTCGAGGATGTCCGGACGCCGTTGCAGCAGCTCGGACGGCAGGCCGGCCGGCAACTCGCTCAGCAGATCGGCCGACAGCGGCTGGGCCGCCGGCAGGTTGGCCGGGATCGCGGTGCCCAGCAGCAGGGTCAGGCTGTTTTCATCCTGGGCTACCTGGCGGGTGTAGCGCGCCAGTTGCACCCGGGCGTTTTCCACGGAGGTACGCGACTGGCTCAGGTCCAGGGCCGAGGCGACCCCGACCTCGTTGCTGCGCGAAGTCAGGCGGTAGCTTTCCTCGTAGGTCGCCAGGGTTTCCTGGGTCAGCTTCAGCAGCTCCTTGTCGGCCTGCCAGGTGATGTAGGCATTGGCGACGCTGGCCACCAGGCTGATCTGGGTGCTGCGCCGGGCTTCTTCAGTGGAGAAGTAGTTCTGCAGCGCTTGCTCGCTCAGGCTGCGCACGCGACCGAACAGGTCCAGCTCGTAGGCACTGATGCCCACGGTAGCCGAATGCTGGCCGGAGATCCGATCATCGCCGGTCCCCGATACCCGGGCCGGCAGGCGCTGGCGCTGGCCGCTGACGTTGGCGGAAATGGCGGGGAACAGGTCCGCCCGCTGGATTTGGTACTGCGCGGCATAGGCGTCGATGTTCAGCGCCGCGACCTTCAGGTCGCGGTTGTTTTCCAGGGCGACCTGGACCAGTTGCTGCAGGGCCGGGTCATGGAAGAACTGCCGCCAGCCTTGTTCGGCGGCCGCCACGTTGGCGGCCTCCTTTGGCGAATAGGCCGGGCCTTGGGGGAATTGCGCCGCCACCGGCGCGTCCGGGCGCTGATAATCCGGTATCAGCGAGCAACCACTTAGCGCGATGGCGGTGATTGCCAGGGAGAGTAGCGACTTGCTCATTGGCCAGCCTCATTAGAGTTTGCAGTAGTTTCTGATTGGTCCGCTTTCCTGCGGCCCATGGACGATACGACGACGAAGAACAGCGGGACCCAGAAGATCGCCAGGATCGTCGCGGTAAGCATACCGCCAATCACGCCGGTGCCAATCGCATGCTGGCTACCCGCGCCAGCGCCGCTGGAGGTGGCCAGAGGCACGACCCCGAGGACGAAGGCCAGGGAGGTCATGATGATCGGCCGCAGACGCATGCGGCAGGCTTCGACCGCGGCGTCGATCAGGGAGCGGCCTTGTTCGTGCAGCTCCTTGGCGAACTCGACGATCAGGATGGCGTTCTTCGCCGCGAGGCCGATGGTCACCAACAGACCCACCTGGAAGTACACGTCGTTGGACAGGCCGCGCAGGCTGGTGGCCATCAGTGCGCCGATGATCCCCAGTGGCACTACCAGCATGACCGCGATCGGGATCGACCAGCTTTCATACAGCGCCGCCAGGCACAGGAACACCATCAGCAGGGACAAGGCGTATAGCGCTGGCGCCTGGGAGCCCGACAAGCGTTCCTCGTAGGACAGGCCGGTCCAGGAAATACCGACACCTGGTGGCAGCTTGGCGGCAATGGCTTCGACCTCGGCCATGGCTTCACCGGTGGTGTAGCCGGGGGCCGGGGCACCGAGGATCTCCATGGCCTCTACGCCGTTGTAGCGGGCCAGCTTCGGCGAGCCGTAGATCCATTCACCCTTGGCGAAGGACGAGAACGGCACCATGGTCCCGGCGCTGTTGCGCACGTACCACTTCTTCAGGTCCTCGGGGCTCATGCGAGCACCGGGTTGGCCCTGGATGTACACCTTCTTCACCCGACCGCGGTCGATGAAGTCGTTGACGTAGCTACTACCCAAGGCGATCGACAAGGTGTTGTTGATGTCGCTCAGGGTCACGCCCAGGGCGCTGGCGCGCTCGTCGTCGATGGTCAGATGGTACTGTGGCTCGTCGTTCAGGCCGTTCGGACGGACCTGGGCCAGTACTTTGCTCTGGGCCGCCATGCCGAGGAACTGGTTGCGTGCCGCCATCAGTTTCTCGTGGCCGATACCGGCGCGGTCCTGGAGGAACACGTCGAAACCGGTGGCGTTACCCAACTCCAGTACCGCCGGAGGGGCGAAGGCGAACACCATCGCGTCGCGGAAGCTGAAGAAGTGCATCTGCGCGCGCTGGGCCAGGTTGAACACGCTGTTTTGCGCAGAGCGCTCGCCCCATGGCTTGAGCATGATGAAAGCCATGCCCGAACTCTGGCCACGACCGGCGAAGTTGAAGCCGTTCACGGTAAATACCGAGGCGACGGTGTCCTTTTCCTTGTCCAGCAGGTAGGAACGCATTTCGTCGACCACCACCTGGGTCCGCTCGGCACTGGAGCCGGCTGGCGTCTGGACCTGGGCGAACAGTACGCCCTGGTCTTCTTCCGGCAGGAACGCGGTCGGGATGCGGGTGAACAGCCACATCATGCCCACCACGATCAGCAGGTAAGCCAGAAGGTACGGCGCCTTGTGCCTCAGGATGCTGGCCACGCCGCGTTCGTAGCTTTTCACGCTGCGGTCGAAGGTACGGTTGAACCAGCCGAAGAAGCCGCGTTTCTCGCCATGGCCTTCAGGAATGGCCTTGAGCATGGTGGCGCACAGGGCAGGGGTAAAGATCAGGGCAACCAGCACCGACAGGGCCATGGCCGAAACCACGGTGATCGAGAACTGCTTGTAGATCACACCGGTGGAGCCGCTGAAGAACGCCATCGGCAGCAGTACCGCGGACAGCACCAGGGCGATACCCACCAGGGCGCCCTGGATCTGGCCCATGGATTTCTTGGTCGCTTCCTTGGGTGACAGCCCTTCCTCTTGCATCACCCGTTCGACGTTCTCCACCACGACGATGGCGTCGTCCACCAGCAAGCCGATGGCCAACACCATGCCGAACATGGTCAGGGTGTTGATGCTGAAACCGGCTGCCGCGAGGATGCCGAAGGTACCCAGCAGCACTACCGGTACCGTCATGGTGGTGATCACCGTGGCACGGAAGTTCTGCAGGAACAGGAACATCACCAGGAACACCAGCACGATGGCTTCCACCAGCGTGTGCACCACGCTCTTGATGGATTCGGTCACCACTGGGGTGGTGTCGTACGGGAATACCACCTTCATGCCTGGCGGGAAGAAGGGCTCCAGGTCGCTGATGGTCTTGCGCAGCGCCTTGGCGGTATCCAGCGCGTTGGCGCCGTTGGCCAGTTTCACCGCCAGGCCGGAAGCCGGGTTGCCATTGAACTGGGCGCTGATGGCGTAGTTCTCGCCGCCCAGGGCAACGTCCGCGACGTCGCCCAGGCGTACTTGCGAACCATCCTTGTTGACCTTCAGCAGGATCGCCTTGAACTGCTCGGCGGTCTGCAGGCGAGTCTTGCCGATGATGGTGGCGTTCAGTTGCTGGCCAGGCACGGCAGGCAGGCCGCCAAGCTGACCGGAGGACACCTGGACGTTCTGAGCGGCGACCGCGGTCTTCACGTCCACCGGGGTCAGGTTGTAGTTGTTCAGCTTGGCCGGGTCGAGCCAGATCCGCATGGCGTACTGGGCACCGAACACCTGGAAGTCACCGACACCCGGGGTCCGGGAGATCGGGTCCTGCATGTTCGACACGATGTAGTTCGACAGGTCGTCCTTGGACATGCTGCCGTCCTCGGAAACCACGCCGATCACCAGCAGGAAGTTCTTCACCGCCTTGGTCACGCGGATGCCCTGTTGCTGTACTTCTTGCGGCAGCAGCGGGGTGGCCAGGTTGAGCTTGTTCTGCACCTGGACCTGCGCGGTATCGGAGTTGGTGCCTTGCTCGAAGGTCGCGGTGATGGTCATGCTGCCGTCGGAGTTACTTTCCGAGGACACATAACGCAGGTTGTCGATGCCGTTGAGTTGTTGCTCGATCACCTGGACCACGGTGTCCTGCACGGTCTGCGCCGAGGCTCCCGGATAGGTCACGGAGATCGCGATCGAGGGCGGCGCGATGCTCGGGTACTGGTTGATCGGCAGTTTGAGGATCGCTAGAGCCCCGACCAACATGATCACCAGGGCGATAACCCAGGCGAAGATCGGACGGTCGATAAAGAATTTCGACATGGTTTACTCCCCTTTGCCGCCTGCAGTCTTGCCTGTTGCCTGGGCAGGGGCCGGGTTCTTCGCAGATACGTTGGTGGCTTCGGTGGCCTTGACCTCGATGCCGGGCTTGACGAACTGCAGGCCTTCGGTGATCAGGCGATCGCCGGCCTTCAGGCCGTCTTCCACCAGCCACTGGCTGCCGACGGTGCGGCTGGCCTTGAGCTGGCGCAGCTCGACCTTGTTGTCGGCACCTACCACCAGGGCGGTCGGGGTACCCTTGAGGTCACGGGTCACGCCTTGCTGTGGTGCCAGGATCGCCGCGCTGTTGACCCCGGCTTGCAACTGGGCATGCACGAACATGCCGGGCAACAGGGTGTGCTCGGGGTTGGGGAATACCGCACGCAGGGTCACCGAGCCGGTGGTCTCGTCCACCGAGACTTCGGAGAATTCCAGCTTGCCGTCGAGCTTGTACTGGCTGCCGTCTTCCAGGGTCAGCTTGACCTTGGCGGCGTTGTCGCCAACTTTCTGCAGGCGGCCGCTTTCCAGCTCGCGACGCAACTCCAGCAGTTCCACCGACGACTGGGTGACGTCGACGTAGATCGGATCCAACTGCTGGATCACCGCCATGGCCGTCGACTGGCCATTGCTCACCAGAGCGCCTTCAGTGACCGAAGAGCGGCCGATGCGACCGGTCAGCGGTGACAGCACCTTGGTGTAGCGCAGGTTGATCTGGGCATTTTGCAGCGCGGCCTCGGACTGCAGGCGGTTGGCCACGGCCGTATCGTATTCCTGGCGGCTCACGGCCTGCTCGTTGACCAGTTGTTTGTAGCGATCGGAAATCGAACGGGTCGATTGCAGGTTCGCTTCAGCGCTCTTCAGCGTTGCCTCATAGATCGATGGGTCGATCTGATAGAGCTGCTGGCCTTCCTTCACATCACCGCCTTCCTTGAACAGGCGTTTGAGGATGATTCCGTTTACCTGTGGACGAACTTCGGCGATACGGAACGCAGTGGTCCGGCCCGGGAGTTCGGAGGTCAGGGTAAAGGCTTGTGGTTGCAGGGTGACGACGCCGACCTGAGGTGCTTGAGGGGCGGGGGCCGCCTCTTCCTTTTTACATCCGCTGAGCAGCGATGCCAGGGCGACGGCAGTGACCAGAGCGGTAACAGCTGGCTTGAGTTGCATGAAGATCCTCGGGTCAGGCACGCGAGATGCGCACAAGAAAAGTGGAAAGGTAAAAAGAGTTGGCTGAGTGGATAAGTAGCTTGCTAAGGAATATACTTACGTACATGTCTGTTTGTAAATACCCTGGTGGCGTACCCATCCGGTTACAAAAGCTCCCGCAAGTGTTGAATTGTAGGTTGGGTAAACGGCACTCGAGATGTCGTTCCATATTTATTCAGAAGGTCTTTGCGCATCGCTGAAAGATCCTGATCGAGGTTGTACTGCCATGGTCCGTCGTACCAAAGAGGAAGCTCAAGAAACCCGCGCCCAGATACTCGAGGCGGCCGAGAAGGCCTTTTACGAGCGAGGCGTGGCGCGGACCACCCTGGCCGATATCGCGACGTTGGCGGGAGTCACGCGTGGCGCGATCTACTGGCATTTCAGCAACAAGGCCGACCTGGTCCAGGCCATGCTCGACAGCCTGCACGAACCCTTGGGCGAGATGGCGGCCGCCAGCGAGGATGTGGATGAAGTGGACCCTCTGGGTTGGATGCGCAAATTGCTCATTCATCTGTTTCACCAAGTTGCCCTGGACCCGAAAACCCGACGCATCAATGAAATTCTGTTTCATAAGTGCGAGTTCACCGATGAAATGTGCGACCTGCGTCGTCAGCGCCGCGCGGCCAGCCTGGAGTGCAACCTGCATATCGAGCAGACGTTGAGCAACGCGGTGAATCGTGGGCAATTGCCCGCGGATCTCGATACAAGGCGGGCAGCCATCAGCATGCGAGCCTTCGTCGACGGTCTTCTCTACCAGTGGTTGTTGGCTCCGGACAGCTTTGTCCTGCATACCGAGGCGGAGCGTTGGGTCGATATCGGACTCGATATGTTGCGCCTGAGCCCTAACCTTCGTCATTAAGACAAAATGCGTAATTGAATCTGGTTATGTCAAGATCTGCGCAATGAAGCCATGCCTCCCCGGACCACAGGGTCAAACGGGGGGCATTTATATACCGGGCCGGTCCTGTCTTGATAGATAGCGAGCTATGTATTTTGTAGGCAATTTGTTGCGGGGATGTGAATGAGTGTGAGCCCTTCACCATTCAAAGGCGCGGATCATCCCCTGAAGGGTATCGTCCTGATGTGCCTGGCGGTCTTGCTCTTCGCCAGCCACGACACACTGTCCAAGTACCTTTCGGCCTTCTATCCGATCGTGATGGTGGTCTGGGCCCGCTATGTGGTCCATACCCTGTTGATGCTGGTGGTGTTCGTGCCGCGCAGTGGTTTTTCCGCCGTGGTGCGGACCAAGCGTCCCGGCCTGCAATTGCTGCGGGCCCTGTGCATGATCGGCACCAGCCTGCTGTTCACCACCGGCCTGCGCTATATCCCCCTGGCTGAAGCCACCGCGGTCAACTTCCTCGCGCCATTGCTGGTCACTGCCTTGTCCGTGCCGTTCCTGGGCGAGCGGGTCAGCCGCGCCCAGTGGCTGGCGGTGCTGATCGGCTTCGTTGGCGTGCTGATCGTGGTGCGCCCCGGTGGTTCGCTGTTCACCCCGGCGATCCTCTTTCCCCTGGGATCGGCGCTGTGCTTCGGCTTCTATCAATTGCTGACCCGCAAACTCAGCGGCATCGATAGCCCGACCACCAGCAATTTCCTCATCGGCATCATCAACAGCCTGATCATGAGCGCGTTGTTGCCGTTCTTCTGGAGCACTCCGAGCCTGGTCCATGGTCTGTTCATGATCGGCCTGGGCGCCTGTGGCATGTTCGGCCACCTGCTGCTGACCCAGGCGTTCCGCCATGCCGCTCCGGCGATGCTGGCGCCCTTCAGTTACGGGCAGATCTTGTTCGCCGGAATGTACGGCTACCTGATCTTCGGCCATACCCCGGACAGCTACGGTCTGGTAGGCATCGCGGTGATCTGCCTCAGTGGCCTTGCCGTGGCTTGGGCCCAGCGCAAACGCTGATTCTCACGGCATACAGGCAGGCAATAAAAAGCCCCGGCTCTGGTGAACCGGGGCTTTTTCATGGGCAATGCTTACAGCATCGGGTAGTCGATGTAGCCGACCGGGCCCTTGGCATAGAAGGTCTCAGGATGCGGTTCGTTCAGTGGCGCATCGACTTTCAGGCGGGCCGGCAGGTCCGGGTTGGCGATGAAGGGGACGCCGAAGGCCACCGCGTCGGCCTTGCCTTCGGCCAGCCAGGCATTGGCGCTGTCCTTGGTGAAGCGCTCGTTGGCGATGTACAGGCCGCCGAAGGCTTCCTTGAGCCGTGGGCCCAGGCTGTCGGTGCCTTCCTTCTCGCGGGCACAGATGAAGGCGATGCCGCGCTTGCCCAGTTCACGGGCGACATACAGGAAGGTCTGCGCCAGGTCGGCATCCCCCATGTCGTGCAGGTCGGCCCGTGGCGACAAATGTACGCCGACGCGGCCGGCGCCCCAGATCTCGATCATCGCGTCGGTCACTTCCAGCAGCAGGCGAGCACGGTTCTCCAGGGAGCCGCCATATTGGTCGGTACGCTGGTTGGTGGTGCTCTGCAGGAACTGGTCCAGTAGGTAACCGTTGGCTGCGTGGACTTCCACACCGTCGAAACCGGCGGCCTTGGCATTTTCCGCACCGACTCGGTAGGCCTCGATCACATCGGCGATCTCGGCGGTTTCCAGGGCTCGCGGAGTAGGGAAGTCGGCCAGCGGGCGCACCAGGCTGACGTGGCCCTTGGGCTGGATGGCGCTGGGGCCTACCGGGGTTTCGCCGTCCAGGTAGGAAGGATGGGAAATCCGCCCCACGTGCCACAGCTGCATGAAGATCTTGCCGCCGGCGCCGTGCACCGCCTTGGTCACGTTGGCCCAGCCACGGACCTGGTCGTTGGACCAGATGCCGGGGGTATCCGGGTAGCCCACGCCCATCGGCGTCACCGAGGTGGCTTCGCTGAGGATCAGCCCGGCCGAGGCCCGCTGCACGTAGTACTCGGCCATCAGGGCGTTGGGCACCCGGCCAGCGTCGGCGCGGCAGCGGGTCAGCGGCGCCATGATGATGCGGTTGGACAGTTCGAGGTCGCCGAGCTTGATCGGATCAAAGAGAGTCGTCATGGGATACAGCCTTCTTCTAAAGGGTAGGGAAGCTATCAGTGGGTTGCCGGAGCCAGTTCGGCGTTGCCGCCCTGGCGGAAAGTGATCAGCGTTACCAGCAGGGCCAGGATCGCCAGCGCCGCGGCTGCCAGCGGCACGCTGGTGAGGCCGAAGCCGTGGGCGATGACGCTGCCGCCGACCCAGGCGCCCAGGGCGTTGCCGATGTTGAAGGCGCCGATGTTCAGGGTCGAAACCAGGTTGGGTGCGGCCTTGCCGAAGGTCACCACGTTGACCTGCAGGGCCGGGACCGCGGCGAAGGAGGCGGTGGCCCAGAGGAACAGGGTGATCTCCGTGGGGATCAGCGCCACGCTGGTCCAGGTCAGTACCGTGGAGACCACGGCCATGGCGGCGAACACACCCACCAGGGTGGCCCCCAGGCGCTTGTCGGCCATCTTGCCGCCGATGATGTTGCCCAGGGTCAGGCCCAGGCCGATCAGCAGCAGGGTCCAGGTCACGCCCTTGGGCGACACCCCGGTCACATCGCCCAGCAGCGGCGCGACATAGGTGAACAGGGTGAACATCGACGCCGCGAACAATGCGGTCATGCCCAGGGACAACCAGATCCCGGCACCCTTGAGGGCTGCCAGCTCCGCACGCATGTCGAGCTTTTCCTCATCGCGCTTGGCCGGCAGGAAACGCAGCAGGCCGAACAGCGCCACCACGCCGATCACGGTCACCGCCCAGAAGGTCGAGCGCCAGCCGGCTTCCTGGCCCAGCGCGGTTCCCAGGGGAACGCCGAGCACGTTGGCCAGCGTCAGGCCGGTGAACATCAGGGCCACGGCCGAGGCACGCTTGTTGGCCGGCACCAGGCCGGCGGCCACCACAGAACCGATACCGAAGAAGGCACCGTGGCACAGCGCCGTGATTACCCGTGCGAACATCAGCACGGTGTAGTCACTGGCCAGTGCACACAGCAGGTTGCCGATAATGAAGATCCCCATCAGCGTCACCAGGGCGGCCTTGCGTGGCAGCCGGGCAGTAGCCAGGGCCATGAACGGCGCGCCGATGGCCACGCCCAGGGCGTAGCCGGTCACCAGCCAGCCGGCGCCAGGAATCGACACCCCGAGGTCCGCCGCGACATCGGGCAGCAGGCCCATGATGACGAACTCGGTGGTGCCGATGGCGAAGGCACTCAAGGCCAGGATGAGAAGCGATAGGGGCATTATCGGGTCCTTGTCAGGTCAGAGCTGTTGGCTCATTTGCGTGAGGAACTGCTGGATGGTTTCTTCGTTGCGTTTGAAAAAATGCCATTGGCCGACTTTGCGGCTGCTGACCAGGCCGGCACGCTGCAGGGTCGCCAGGTGGGCCGAGACGGTCGACTGCGACAGGCCGCAGCGTTGGTCGATCTGCCCGGCGCACACACCGTGCTCGTTGCTGTGGGCCTGGTCGGGGAATTCGACTGTCGGATCTTTCAGCCAGTGCAGGATTTCCCTGCGAACCGGATGCGCCAGGGCTTTTATTATTTCGTCGAGGTCGATGGACATGGCGTTGCTCGCTTTTCCATGAAACGTTGTATCGCGATGAGGCGAAATTTAAATCGTTATTTCGCGATATACCAATATGATTTCGATCTTAGTTCAGTCTTTATCGGTATATCGGGTTATAACGATATGAGGTGCGCAGTGCTAAGCTGCGCGGATGAATTATCTCGCACATCTGCACCTCGGCGGCCAGCGCCCGGGTCAATTACTGGGCAGCCTCTACGGCGACTTCGTCAAAGGTCGCCTGCAAGGGCAGTTCGCTCCCGAGGTCGAGGCGGCGATCCAGCTGCATCGGCGCATCGACACCTATACCGACAGCCACCCTGTGGTGACGGCGGCGCTGGCGCGTTTCGCCCAGACCCGCAGGCGCTACGCCGGCATCGTCATCGATGTGTTCTTCGACCACTGCCTGGCCCGTGACTGGGCACAGTACGCCGACCGCCCCTTGCAGGCGTTCACCGCCGACGTGTACCGGGCGCTGGCCGCCGAGCCACGACTGCCGGGGCGCCTGGCGCAGATCGCACCCTATATGGCGGCCGATGACTGGCTGGGCTCCTATCGGGATTTCCAGGTGCTGGAGCAGGTCCTGCGGGGGATTGCCCGCCGCTTGTCGCGACCCGAGGAGTTGACCGCGGCCATGGGCGAGCTGGAACGGCTGTACCAGCCCTTGAGCGAGGATTTTCGCGAGTTCTACCCGCAACTGCAGGCCTTCGCCGAGCAGTACACCGCCCCGTCGCCGGGGCGCTGATTCCACTCAGGCAGCGACCAGTTCGCCAGCGCGGCGTGGTTCGGCCGGCGGCAAGGGATCGCCGAACAAGGCTTTCTGGACCGCCTGCTGGGCCTGGAAGGCCAGTGCCGCGCGTTCCTGGCCCTGGCAGGGGATCGGCTTGAGCAGGTGGATCTCCACCTGGCCCTGGTCGTTGGCGAACAGGCGCAACAGGTGAGACAGCAGGTCGTCGTCGCCGATGAAGGGCGCCAGGTCGTCGACCTGGCCGTCGCGCAGGTAGCGGATCGCCACGGGTTGCAGGCAGACCTCGGCCTCGATGGCGCTGGCCAGCAAGCGTCCATGGAAGGTCCGCAGGGCACGGCCATCGGTGGTGGTGCCTTCGGGGAACAGCAGCAGCGGATGCTGTTCCTGCAGGTGCCGGGTCATCTGCTTGCGGATCAGCTGGCTGTCGCCGGCGCCGCGGCGGATGAACAGGCTGCCGGCCTTGGCGGCCAACCATCCGGCCACCGGCCAGGTGCGCACCTCGGCCTTGGACAGGAACGACAGCGGAGTGAGCATGCCCAGCAACGGGATGTCGGTCCAGGACACATGGTTGCTGACCCAGAGCATGGGCTGGCGTGGGAGTTGACCGTGCACCGTGACGCGAAAGGGCAGGGCGTTGCCCAGGCGAGCCATGAAGAACCGCGACCAGCGCTGGCGGCGGACCATGGAGTTGCTGATCCCCAGGCGTTCCAGCACGCCGAAGATACTGGCCATGCCCAGGCCCAGCGCCACCACCAGCAGCACCCGGGCGATACGCCCGTAGACCCTTGGCCGGCGCATCACACGGCCGCCTTGAAGTGGCGGGCGTAGCGTGGGCACAGCTCGTCGCGCTTGAGCAGGATGAACACGTCGGCCACCTGGAAGTCCTGGTCCCAGCAGGGCTCGCCGCAGATCTTCGCCCCCAGGCGCATGTAGGCCTTGAGCAGCGGTGGCATCTCGGCGATGACGTTGGACGGCAGGTCCAGGTTCGGCAGTGGGTGCCTGGGCTCGGCCCGCAGGTGCTCGGTGCTCAGGTAGCGCTCGCGCAGGCGCTGCATGATCGCATGGGCCTGCACTCCACCGTCCTGCATCGGGATGCTGGCGCAACCCATCAGGTAGCTGTAGCCACCCTCGTTGAGGACTTCGGCCAGCTCGCCCCAGAGCACGGCGATGGTGCCGCCGTTGCGGTAGGCCGGGTCGACGCAGGTACGGCCGATCTCCAGGATCGGGCCCTGGAGTTGCACCAGGCCGTGCAGGCTGAATTCCTCTTCACTGTAGAAGCGCCCCAGGCTGCTGGCGGCCTGGTGGTCCAGCAGGCGAGTGGTGGCCACCAGGCACCCGCTGTTCAGGTCGCGTACCCCGATATGGCTGCAATGAACATCGTAGTCGTCCATGTCCAGACCCAGCTCCGCGCCCTTGAGCTTGGCGTTGAACTCGCCGCTGAAGACCTTGAACCGCAGGGCTTGGGCTTCCTGCAGGGCCTGGGCGCCGACCAGGCGTTCGGCTTGCAGGCGGCGTTCAGTACCGGTGTCGTTGATGCGGGCGATCTGAGTCATCGTGAATCTCCGTGCGGGCCAGCGACCCGCCTTGGGTTGCAGCCAATCGACTTTGTTGTGCAAAGTCAGGCTATGTAGCCGCGGTGTCATCGCCATGAAACTTTGGTGATGCTTGTGTGACAGCCCCTGAGGACCTTCGAAATGCCCTGGCAAGCCCTGCTCGAGAGCCATGAACGACTGCCCGCAACCCCTGATCTGGCGGAGGGGTACGGCGCTTTGCTGGCCCGCCTGGGCACTGTCACGCCATTCGAGCTGGCGATGCTTGGTGGGCGTCTGATGGCGACCCCGGGCCTGGCGTTCCTGGTGGGTTACCAGGCGGCATTGCGCATGTTGTGGCCCAGTGCGCCGCTGAGCCTGGGCGCCTTGTGCGCGACTGAACGTCGCAGCCTGCGCCCGGCGGACATGCAGACCCGGCTGCAGGATTTGCGCTTGCATGGGCGCAAGGATTTCGTCACCGCCGGGGATGCCGCCGACTGGCTGCTGGTGGCGGCCCGTTGCGAGGCCCCCGGGGAGCGGGCGGCGCTGCGGCTGACGGTGGTGTATCCGGGCGAGCCCGGGGTCAAGGTCCAGACTCTGCCGGCGATCGCCCTGATGCCGGAGATCAGCCACGGTTGCCTGCTCCTGGACAATGCCGCCTGTGAACTGCTGGCCGGCGATGGCTGGGATGCCTATGTCAAACCCTTCCGCACCCTGGAAGACATCTATGTCCTCAGCGCCATGGCGGCCTGGCTCCATGGCGTCGGCCAGGACAGCGGCTGGCCGCAGCCGCTGCTCCTGCAATTGCTGGCGTTGCTGGCCGGTTGTGCCGAAGCCAGCCGGCAGAACCCGGCCCTGGCCGGCGGGCACGTCCTGCTGGGCGGATTGTTCGTGCAGTTCGAAGCCCTGAAGCCGGAGATCGCCATGGCATTCGCCCAAGGGCCCGAGTTCTGGCGCGAACAGTGGAGCCGCGACCAGGCCCTGCTCGAGCTGGCCGCCGGCGCCCGGGCCCAGCGCCTGGCCAAGGCCCTGGCGGCCTTGCAGCAACCGGCTGGGCGCTGACCTTCGGCGCTTGCAGCAAAACTGTCATCAACCTCGATTAGGCTCGGCCATCGGTTTTTCTCGAGTGTCGTCCATGGCCAAGGGCTCGATCCTGCTGGCGCTGCTTGTCGTGCTCGGCCTGCCGGCCCGGGCCGAGGACTGGCCGGCCGAGCAATGGCCGCGCGAACCCTTGCCCCCAGGGCCGGCGCTGCAGGCCCTGGAGGCCTATGCCTTCGCCCCGCGTGACGACGAGTCGCGCCAGGGGGTACGCACCGATGCCCTGCTGGTGGTGCGTGATGGCCGCCTGGTCTACGAACGCTATGCCGGCGAGACCGGGCCACAGACTCCCCACCTGATCTGGTCCGCCAGCAAGAGCCTGCTGGCGGTGCTCATGGGCGTCGCGTTCGGCCAGGGGCGCTTCGGCCTGCAAGACCCGGCGGCGAATTTCTATCCGGCGCTCAAGCCCCACCCCGGCATCACCGTGGCCGACCTTTTGCACTGGGCCTCGGGCCTGGACTGGCAGGAAGACTACGAGTACGCGCCGCTCAATTCATCGGTGGTGGCCATGCTCTACACCCGGGGCCACCGCGACATGGCGGCCTTCGCCGCACAGCACCAGGCGGCCAGCCCACCGGGCCGGGCCTTTCGCTATTCCAGCGGCGACAGCAACCTGTTGGCGGCCAGCCTGCGCGGCATGCTGGGGGCGCAGCAATACCCGGACTATCCCTGGCAGGCCCTATTCGAGCCCCTGGGGATCCGCCAGGCCGTATGGGAGCGGGATGCGGCTGGCACCTTCGTGGCGTCTTCCTACCTTTATATGAGTGCCCGGGACCTGGCCCGCGTCGGCCTGTTGATGCAGCGCGAGGGACGCTGGCACGACCAGCAGTTGCTGCCCAGGGCCTGGGTCGAGTTCTGCCGCACGCCGTTCGCCGGTTACCGGGCGGGCCAGGACGTTGCCGTGGCGGGTGGGCACTGGTGGCTCAATCGTGCCGTGGACGGCGCCCCCCGGCCCTGGCCGGATGCGCCGGCGGATACCTACGCCGCCCTGGGCCATTGGGGCCAGGCGCTGTACATAGTGCCGCAGCAGCGCCTGGTGATCGTGCGCTATGGCGACGATCGCGACGGCAGCTACCAGCACAACGAGTTGCTCAAGCGGGTGCTGGCGGTATTTGCTCCCCAGGAGCAGCCATGAGCCGGGCCTTCGTCCTGCTGCTGGCCGGGTCGCTGGCGCTATCGGGCTGGGCCTGGCAGCAACGGGAGGCGCTCCAGGCATTCCCGGATATCCTCGGCGCCTATACCGCCAAGGAATATTGCTCCTGCCGCTATGTGATGGAGCATCCGGCTGATTACTGCCGCGGCTACGTGCGCCAGTACCTGCCCATCAGCAACCTGGTCGATGAGCCGGCATCACGGCGGATCACCGCCAGCGCCCTGGGGCGGACCCACAGCGCTACCTGGCAGGGGGATCGGCAGGGCTGCCGCCTCGACCCCTGAACCGCCTGTGGTTCCATCCTGTGGAACCACATTCGATTGTCCCTGGCGCCGGCTTCGCGGTTAGCTACCACCGAGCTGCGTACAACAAGAACGGGAACCCTCCCGGCTAGAGGACAGACGCCATGACCCGACACCAGCACATCCTTGCCTGGCTCAACGACATCGCCGGCGACTTGCGTGCCATCCGCCACGACATCCATGCCCACCCCGAGCTGGGGTTCCAGGAAAACCGCACGGCGGCACTGGTGGCTCGCTGCCTGCAAGACTGGGGCTACGAGGTGCACCAGGGCATCGGCTGCACCGGTGTGGTGGGCGTCCTGCGCAACGGCAGCAGCTCGCGCACCCTGGGCCTGCGGGCTGACATGGACGCCCTGCCTATCGTCGAGGCCAGCGACGCGGCCCACAGCAGCCGCCACCACGGCTGCATGCACGCCTGCGGGCATGACGGCCACACCACCATCCTGCTCGGCGCTGCCCGCTACCTGGCGGCCACCCGGCAGTTCGACGGCACCCTGAACCTGATCTTCCAGCCGGCGGAGGAGGGCCAGGGCGGTGCCGAGGCCATGCTCGCCGATGGCTTGCTGGAGCGTTTCCCCTGCGATGCGCTGTTCGGCCTGCACAACATGCCGGGCTTGCCGGCGGGGCACCTGGGGTTTCGCCAGGGAGCGATGATGGCGTCCCAGGACCTGCTCGAGGTAGTGGTCGAAGGTGTGGGTGGCCATGGTTCCATGCCGCACCTGGCGGTGGATCCGCTGGTGGCGGCGGCCAGCATGGTCATGGCGTTGCAGACAGTGGTGGCGCGAAACATCGATGCGCAACGGGCGGCGGTGGTCACCGTCGGCGCCCTGCAGGCTGGCGAGGCCGCCAACGTGATTCCCCAGCAGGCCCTGCTGCGCCTGAGCCTGCGGGCCCTCGATGCACCGGTGCGCGAACAGATGCTGGAGCGGGTCAGGGCGATCATCCAGACCCAGGCCGCAAGCTATGGCTGCACCGCCAGCATCCTCCATCGCCCAGCCTATCCGGTGCTGGTCAACAGTCCGGCCGAGACCGAGTTCGCCCGGCAGGTAGCCGTGGAACTGCTGGGCGAGGACGCGGTGGATGGCGATACGCCGAAGCTGATGGGCAGCGAGGACTTCGGCTGGATGCTCCAGCGTTGCCCGGGCAGCTACCTGTTCATCGGCAATGGCATGGGACAGCCGATGGTGCATAACCCGGCCTACGACTTCAACGACGACATCCTGCTCACCGGCGCCGCCTACTGGGGAGCCCTGGCGGAGAGTTGGCTCAAGCCGCTCTGAGCGTCGTCTGCCAGGTATTTGCCGGTTCCCCCGGGTGCCCTTGCGTGCGCCCGGCACTTCAACGAGCCCGCAAGAAGGCTCAAAAGTCCGTGTGGAGCTTCCCATGAGTCTCTCGACCCCCGCTGCTTCCAAGACCCGGCAAGTGGTTGCCGCCGTCATCGGCAATGCCCTGGAGTGGTACGACTTCATCGTCTACGGCTTTCTCGCCAGCTTCATCGCCCACCAGTTCTTCCCCGGCAGCGATGAATACACCTCGCTGCTGATGGCGCTGGCCACCTTCGGCGTGGGCTTCTTCATGCGTCCGGTGGGCGGTGTGCTGCTGGGGATCTATGCCGATCGCAAGGGGCGCAAGGCGGCCATGCTGCTGATCATTCAGCTGATGACCCTGGCCATCGCGATCATCGTCTTCACCCCCAGCTACGCCGCCATCGGGCTTGGCGCGCCGTTGCTGGTGGTGGTGGCGCGCATGCTCCAGGGGTTCGCCACCGGTGGTGAATATGCCAGCGCCACGGCCTACCTGGTGGAGAGTGCGCCGCCCCACCGCAAGGGCCTGTACGGTTCCTGGCAACTGGTCGGGCAGTGCCTGGCGGTGTTCAGTGGAGCGGCGATGGCGGCGGCGGTGACGCATTTTTTCTCGCCCCAGGCCCTGGAGCAGTGGGGATGGCGCCTGCCCTTCGTGTTCGGCCTGTTGATCGGTCCGCTGGGTTTGTGGATTCGCAAGTACATGGACGAACCGGAGGTCTTCGTCGAGGCCCGCAAGCAGGTGCGGGGCAATGGCCCGGCGCTGCTGGAGATCATCCGTACCCATCGCCGGGGCATCCTGGTGGCCATGGGGCTGGGGTGCGGCGGTACCGTATCGTTCTATGTACTGCTGGTGAACATGCCGACCTTCGCCCATAACAATCTTGGCTTGCCCCTGGACCAGGTGCTGCTGGTACAGATGCTTGCGGTAGCGCTGATGACCCTGGTCATCCCGCTGGCCGGGGCATTATCCGACCGTCATGGCCGGCGACCGGTGCTGATGGCCTTCACCCTGGCGTTCTTCGTCATGGTCTATCCCTTGTATGCCTGGGTCGTGGCCGCGCCGTCCATCGAGCGCCTGCTGGTGATGCAGTTGCTGCTGTGCAGCGCCATCGGCGGTTGCTTCGGCCCTGCGCCCACCGCCCTGGCCGAGCAGTTTCCCATCGAGGTGCGTTCCACTGGCGTGTCGGTGGCGTATAACGTAGCCGTGATGCTGTTCGGTGGATTCGCGCCGCTGGTGGTGACCTGGCTGAGCAAGACCATGGCCACGCCGGTGGCGCCTGCGTTCTATGTATTGCTGACGTCGATGCTGAGCTTGCTGGCCATCTACTGCCTGCACGATCCGCTCAGGCAGAACAAACCCACTACCTTGCCCCTGGGAGGTGCCTCTTGACCCAGCTTCACGAGTCCGTGGCTGGCGACTCGATCGTCGAACTCGATGCCCTGGCGTTGTCCGCGGCGATTCACGGCCGCGAGCTGTCCTGTCGGGAGGTGATGCAGGCCTACCTGACGCAGATCGAGCGTGTGAATCCACAGGCCAATGCCCTGGTTTCTCTGCGTGAGCCCGAAATCCTCCTGGACGAAGCCGAGCAGCGCGACCGGCAACTGGCCCGGGGTCAATCCCTGGGCTGGATGCATGGCATGCCCCAGGCGGTCAAGGACCTGGCAGCCACCGCCGGGCTGACCACCAGCCTGGGCTCGCCGCTGTTCGCCACCCAGGTGCCCGGCGAGGATGCCATCAGTGTGGCCCGGGTACGCGCCAGTGGGGCGCTGATCGTGGGCAAGAGCAATGTCCCGGAGTTCGGCCTGGGCTCGCATACCTACAACCAGCTGTTCGGCACTACCGGCAATGCTTACGATAGCCGCCTGAGCGCCGGCGGCAGTAGCGGCGGGGCGGCGGTAGCCTTGGCGCTGCGCATGCTGCCGGTGGCCGATGGCAGCGACATGATGGGCTCGCTGCGCAACCCGGCGGCGTTCAACAACGTGTTCGGCATGCGCCCCTCCCTGGGTCGGGTGCCCCATGGCCCGGCGCCGGAGCTGTTCGTCCAGCAACTGGCTACCGAGGGCCCCATGGGCCGCACCGTGGCCGACGTCGCACGGCTGCTGGCGACCCAGGCCGGCTACGATCCCCGCGCGCCCCTGTCGTTGAAGGATGACCCGGCCGCGCTGGGTGCGTCCCTGCAGCGGGATGTGCGCGGGCTGCGCCTGGGCTGGCTGGGGGACTACAACGGTTACCTGGCCATGGAGCAGGGAGTGCTGGCGCTGTGCGAGAAGGCCCTGGGGGATTTTCTCGACCTGGGTTGCGAAGTGGACAACTGCCAGCCGGAGTTCTCCCTGGCCCAGTTGTGGGATTGCTGGCTGGTGCACCGGCACTGGCTGGTCCAGGGCACTCTGGGGCCGCTGTACAACGATCCGGACAAGCGCCGCTGGCTCAAGCCCGAGGCCCGCTGGGAGGTGGAGGGCGGGGCCAGCCTCGGTGCGGCCGATGTGTATCGCGCCTGCCAGAGTCGCAGCGATTGGTACCGGGCGCTGTTGCGCTTGTTCGAGCGTTACGATTTCCTGCTGCTGCCCACCGCCCAGGTGTTTCCTTTCGATGCACGCCAGGCCTGGCCACGCCAGGTCGCCGGGCAGGCAATGGACACCTATCACCGCTGGATGGAAGTGGTGATCGGCCCGACCCTGGCCGGCTTGCCCTGCATCAGTATCCCGGTGGGCTTCAACCCGGCGGGCCTGCCCATGGGCATGCAGATCATCGGTCCGCCCCACGCCGACCTGGCCGTGTTGCAACTGGCCCAGGCCCATGAACAGCTCACGCAATGGGTGAGCCGGCGACCGCCTGGCAATATCCGGTAACCAGGCCGGGACGATGGCGAGGTCGAGGAGGCCCGTATCTTGCTGGGAAATTCCTTACTCATCCTCAAGCAGGGAGTCCGGGCCATGGCCAGCAAGGTAGAAAGCGCAGGCGTGCGTTCAGTGGAGCGGGCCCTGGCCATCGTCGAACTGCTTGGCCTGCACCAGGCCCTGGGCCTTGAAGAGTTGCACTACCTGACCGGCCTGCCCAAGGCCACGGTGTCGCGCCTGTTGCTGACCCTGCAAGAGCAAGGCTGGATCTACCGTGGCCTGAGCGACCGACGCTATTGCCTGAGTGCCCGCAGCCTGTTCGGTGACAGCCGGCAGCGCTCCAAGCGCCAACTGGCCGAGCGCGCCGGGCCCTGGCTGCTGGAACTGAGCGCCCGCACCGGACTGGTCAGCGACCTGTCGAGTTTCGACGGTGAGCACCTGGAGGTCCTGGAGAGCGTGGTGCCCGAGGTCTTGCGCAAGCGCTATCCCAGCAGTAGCAGCCGCGTGGTCGGCCAGCACGCCAGCCTGTTTCATTCGGCCATGGGCAAGGCCTGCCTAGGGGCCTTGCCTTGGGAAGAAGTCGAGCGCCTGGCTGTGCGAGAGGCCGTGTCGCTCGAGACCTGGCAACACTCCGGCCTGCAGTTCCAACAGCTGGGCTTCAGCCAGCGTACCGAGGGTTATTGGGAGTATCCGATGCGCCTGCCGTTCCTGATTCGCGCCGTGGCCCTGCCGCTGCAGGTCGAGGGCCGGGTGGTGGGCAGCATTGCCCTGCATTGGCCGCAGGATCTGTCCTTTGTGGAGCAGGTACGCCACCGGCACCTGGCGTTGCTGGCCGAAACCGTCATGCAGTTGCAGAAACACCTCGCCTGATCTCATCCGCTGCCCATGGGTTCCATCCTGCGGAATCAATGATCGTTGTCCTTTGCCTGGCGACCCCGACAATAGCGGCCAGGCCATCTTGGCGATGGCCATGACACCCATTCCAAGCATAAGAACAGGTGATCCCATGCGTGCGCAGCAGCGTTGTCTGGCGGGTGTGTTGTGCTGGCTGTTGGGGAGCGAGGCGGGGGCTGAGGGCTTTATCCAGGACAGTCGGCTGTCCTTGCGCTACGGCCAGTCCTACTGGAAAGAAAATGCCAACGGCGGTATCGCTCCGACCCGGGATGAATGGGGCCAGGCCGCGCAGTTCAACTTCAGCTCCGGCTGGTACCGCGATGTGCTGGGGCTGGATTACGGCTATGGCCTGGCCGATGCCCTGCATGTGGCAAGCAAGGCCGACAGCATCGGCAACCTGCGGGCCGACCGCAGCGTGCAAAGCCCCCACGGTATCGCCAAGCGCCTGGAGTTGTATGTGCGTGGACGCTGGGTCGACGAAGGCTGGACCCTGAGTGGCGGAGTGGGGAAAAAGAGCCTCCAGCTCGAGCTGTACACCGACGACCGCTTTACCCGGATCCTGCCGGCAGCGGTCCTGGGCCAGGACCTGGGGTATGAGCGAGGGGGCTTGAGCCTCAACCTGAGCCGTATCGAGGGTTCCGGCCCGCGCAACGAATCGGCTGGAACTGGCCTGGCTGCCTACTCGCTTTCGTACCCGGGGCGAGCCTGATGATGTCCTGCGCCGGAGCATCTCCAGGGGGCCGGCGGGCATCGTCAGCCACCGCTCGGAGCGCTTCTTCTTCAACTACACCTACCGCTTCTAGCGCCGGGGGCGGTCATTCACGGAGGGCGGGCAAGCGATCGCCGGGAGGTTTGCCAGCCTCCCGGCAGCCGGTTAAGGTGGCGCCTTCTGTTCATGGGAGCTTGCATGCCTACCTCGATCCGCCTTCTTCTCAGCCTGCTGGCAGTGCTGGCCCTTCCGGCCCAGGCCAACTGGTACCTGGACAACGAGTCCTCGCGTATTTCCTTCGTGACCACCAAGAACGCCAGCATTTCCGAGGTCCAGCGCTTCCTGGTGCTGCACGGCAAGGTCGATGGCAAGGGACTGGCCCAGTTGCAGCTGGAGCTGGATTCGGTCAGCAGCGGCATTCCCCTGCGTGACGAACGCATGCGCCAGGAGCTGTTCCAGGTCCAGCAGTTTCCCGAAGCCCAGGTCACGGCGCAGATCAACCTGCGGCCCATCAACGACCTGGCCAATGGCGCACAGATCGAACTGCTGCTGCCGGTCACGGTGAGCCTGCACGGCCAGGAGCACACCTACAACGCCGAGTTGCTGGCCACGCGCCTGGACGAGCGGCGTTTCCAGGTGGTGACCCTGGAGCCCCTGGTCCTCAACGCCGAGGATTTCAACCTGGCGCCGGGCCTGGACAGCCTGCGCAAGGTCGCCGGGTTGTCGGCCATCAGTTTCTCGGTACCGGTAGGTGCGGTACTGATCTTCACGGCGCGCTGAAATGCGCGCAGCGGTTTTTCCCTGGCGTGAAGGCAACCGCTTCGAGTTACTGGTCGACGGGCCCGAGTTCTTCCCGCGCATGCTGGTGGCCATCGCTCGCGCCCAGCAGCAGGTAGAGCTGGAGCTGTACCTGGTGGAGGCCGGCTCCTGCGCGCAAGCCATGGTCCAGGCCCTGGTCCAGGCCGCCGAGCGCGGCGTGCGGGTGCGCTGCCTGTTCGACGACTATGGCAGCCTGGCCTTCACCCCGGCCCTGCGCCGCAGCTTGACCGACGCCGGCGTCGAGCTGCGCCTGTACAACCGCCTGCAGTGGCGCCAGGGCTGGCTCAACCTCTATCGTGATCATCGCAAGCTGTTGTTGGTGGACCGTTGCCTGGCGGTGGTGGGGGGGACCGGGGTCACTGACGAATTCTGGCTGCCGGAGCGCAACAGTTGCGACTGGCACGAGGTGATGGTGCAGATTACTGGTCCGATGGTGGCTGACTGGCAGGTGCTGTTCGACCGCCAATGGGATGCCAACCCGCATCGTGGAGCCTGGAAACCCACCGTCGACTTCGGCCTGCAACGCTTGCCGCGCCTGCCCGATAGCGGCGAGGGCATGGGCCGGGTGGCCTATGCCGATGCCCGCCAGCATCGCGACATCCTGCATTCGTTGATCCGCGCCCTGCACAGTGGCCAGCGGCGCGTCTGGCTGGCCACGCCGTACTTCCTGCCCACATGGTCGGTGCGCCGCTCGCTGCGCAAGGCGGCGGCCCGGGGCCTGGATGTGCGCCTGCTGCTGACCGGGCCCCGTACCGACCATCCGGCGGTGCGCTATGCCGGGCACCGCTACTATCCGCGCCTGCTCAAGGCCGGAGTGCGGATCTTCGAGTACCAGCCCTGTTTCCTGCACCTGAAGATGGTGCTGGTGGACGATTGGGTGAGCGTCGGTTCCTGCAACTTCGACCACTGGAACCTGCGCTTCAACCTGGAAGCCAACCTGGAGGCCCTGGACCCGGCGCTGACCGCCGCCGTGGTGGCGAGTTTCGAGAGGGACTTTGCCCAGAGCGAGGAGGTCAGCCTGGCGGTGTGGCGCAATCGCCCCCTGTGGCGCCGGATCAAGCAGCGGATCTGGGGCTGGGTCGATCGCCTGGTGGTCAACCTGCTGGATCGTCGCGACTGACCGTCACGGCTGATACGGCTGACTGTAGATACCGTAGCGATTGCGGGGATTACAGGGGATTGCGGAAGGAGTCGGCCGGCGCAGGTCATGCGCCAGCCGGTGAGGGGGATCAGAGCAGTTCGAAGCTCTGTTGCTGGACGTCCCGGGAGTCCAGGCCGATCTGTACGTTGAAGTCGCCTGGTTCGGCGGCGTACTTGAGCTGGGCGTTGTAGAACTTCAGGTCGTCCTCGCTGATGTCGAAGCGGATGACCTTCTCTTCGCCGGCCTTGAGCATGACCTTCTGGAAGTTCTTCAGCTCCTTGATCGGACGAATGATCGAGCCGGCCACATCCTGGATATACAACTGCACCACGGTCTCGCCATCGCGCTTGCCGGTGTTCTTCAAGGTCACGCTGGCCTCCAGCTTGCCGCCCTTGTGCAGGGTGGTGGAGGACAGGGCCATGTCCGACAGGCTGAAGCGGGTGTAGCTCAAGCCATAGCCGAACGGGAACAGCGGGCCGGTGATGTCGTCGAAGTACTGCGAGGTGTAGTTGCCCGGCTTGCCGGGGGTGAACGGCCGGCCGATGGTCAGGTGGTTGTAGTAGGTCGGGATCTGGCCCACGGAACGCGGGAAGGTGATCGGCAGCTTGCCCGAGGGGTTGTAGTCGCCGAACAACACGTCGGCGATGGCGTTGCCGCCCTCGGTGCCGCTGAACCAGGTTTCCAGGATCGCGTCGGCCTGCTGGTTTTCCTCCAGCAGGGTCAGCGGCCGGCCATTCATCAATACCAGCACCAGCGGCTTGCCGGTGGCCTTGAGGGCCTTGATCAGCGCTCGCTGGTTGGCCGGGATGTTCAGCTCGGTGCGGCTCGAGGATTCATGGGACATGCCCCGCGATTCGCCCACGGCGGCGACGATCACGTCCGAGGCCTGGGCCGCCTTCACGGCCTCGTCGATCATCTGCTGCGCCGGGCGTGGGTCGTCCACCACTTCCGGGGCGTCGAAGTTGAGGAAGTTCAGGTAGTCCACCACCTTCTTGTCGTCGGTGATGTTCGAGCCCCGGGCGTAGACCAGCCGGGCCTGGTCGCCCAGCACATTGCGCATGCCGTCGTAGAGGGTCACCGATTGTGCCGGCACGCCAGCGGCGGCCCAACTGCCCATCATGTCGATCGGTGCCTTGGCCAATGGGCCGACCACGGCAATCTTCGCGGTCTTTTTCAGCGGCAGGGTGTCGTTCTGGTTCTTCAGCAATACCAGGCTGCGCCGGGCGATATCCCGAGCGTCGCTGCGGTGCAGGCGGCTCTCGGCGTTGGTGTCGGCCGGGTCGTCCTCGGCCTTGCCGATGCGCAGGTACGGATCCTTGAACAGGCCCATGTCGTACTTGGCCCCCAGGACTTCACGCACGGCGTTGTCGATGTCCTTCTCTTCGATCTCGCCGGACTTGAGCAGCCCGGGCAATTCCTTGCCGTACAGCGAGTCGTTCATGCTCATGTCGATGCCGGCCTTGATCGCCAGCTTGGCGGCCTCGCGGCCGTCCTTGGCGACGCCATGGCGGATCAGTTCGATGATCGCGCCGTGGTCGCTCACCGCCAGGCCCTTGAAGCCCCACTCCTTGCGCAACAGGTCGTTCATCAACCAGGTGTTGGAGGTGGCGGGCACGCCATTGATCGAGTTCAGGGCCACCATCACCCCGCCGGCCCCGGCGTCGATCGCCGCGCGGTAGGGTGGCAGGTAGTCCTGGTACATCTTCACCGGGCTCATGTCGACGATGTTGTAGTCGCGACCGCCTTCCACCGCGCCATACAGGGCGAAGTGCTTGACGCTGGCCATGATGCTGTCGGGTGCCGCCGGGCTCTTGCCCTGGTAGGCGTTGACCATGACCTTGGCGATTCGCGAGACCAGGTAGGTGTCTTCGCCGAAGCCTTCGGAGGTCCGGCCCCAGCGGGCATCGCGGGAGATGTCGACCATCGGTGCGAAGGTGATGTCCAGGCTGTCGGCGCTGGCTTCCTGGGCGGCGATGCGCCCGGAGCGGCCGATGGCGTCCATGTCCCAGCTGGAGGCCAGGGCCAGGCTGATGGGGAAGATGGTCCGGTGGCCATGGATCACGTCATAGGCGAAGAACATCGGGATCTTCAGGCGGCTGCGCATGGCCGCGTCCTGCATCGGCCGGTTTTCCGGACGAGAGATGGAGTTGAAGGTGGCACCGATGTTACCGGCGGCGATCTCCTTGCGGATCAGTTCCCGGGGCATTTCCGGGCCGATGCTGATCAGGCGCAACTGGCCGATCTTTTCCTGCAGGGTCATCCGCTTGAGCAGATCGGTGATAAAGGCTTCCTTGTTCTCCAAGGGGACCGGGGCAGAGTCGGCCAATACAGGGTGACTGGCCAGGCTGACCAGCAGCCCCAGCAAACACAGCTTCTTCATGAATTTGTTCTCAAGGGCTCAAGACCGACGCATGAGTGACGCGCCGAACAGCCAAAATTTAGGGAGCGGCTATTGTTGTTCAGATAATTCCCGCACACTTCTGAACTCTTTTTCGCGCTGGGCATCTTTTAGCCCATCAGCCCGATGCATTCCAGTGGCGTGGGCAGATTTTGCTCTGCCAGGGCCGCAAGAACGGGCAAAAGTTCTCTTCAACCAGGTTGTGCAAGGAGCCCCACCCATGAACATCACCCAAAGCCTGCGTTCGAGCTGGCCTGTCGCTGTCCTGTTGCTGCTTACCAGCCTGCTCAGCGGCTGCGGCATCAACAACATCCCGACCCTCGACGAGCAGGTCAAGGCCGATTGGGGCCAGGTGCAGAACCAGTACCAGCGCCGTGCCGACCTGATCCCCAACCTGGTGGAGACCGTCAAGGGCTACGCCAAGCACGAGCAGGAAACCCTGACCGCGGTGATCGAGGCGCGGGCCAAGGCGACCTCGATCCAGGTGGACGCCAAGACCCTGGACAACCCGGAGCAGCTCAAGCGGTTCCAGCAGGCCCAGGACCAGCTCAGCGGCGCCTTGAGCCGCCTGATGGTGGTGTCCGAGCGCTATCCGGATCTCAAGGCCAACCAGAACTTCCTGGCCCTGCAATCCCAGCTCGAGGGCACCGAGAACCGCATCGCCGTGGCCCGGCGTGACTTCATCCTGGCGGTGCAGAAGTACAACACCGAGATCCGCACCTTCCCCGGTCGCCTGTGGCACAGCCTGATGTACAGCGACCTGCCGGTGCGCGAGTCGTTCGAGGCCACCAGCCCCGACGCCGACAAGGCCCCGCAAGTGAAGTTCTGATGAGTCTCTGGCAGCGCGTGCTGCGAAGCGCGCTGCCGTCGTCATGGCGGGTGAGTGGCGCCGTCTGGGCCCGCACCCACGGATGGGGTGCCGTTGCGTTCGCCGCAGCCCGCTGTCCAGGTCAAGCCCGTACCGGTCACGGCGACAGCGGTGCCGCTTGAGAGCCTGTTCCCAAAGCTGCCCGGCAGGGTGGTGGTCACGGCCGAGCGCGACAGCAGTTCGAGCAGCGGCTCATTCGACTGGTTCGAGTCCAGCAGTTCCAGCTCGGATTCGGACGGCTCCAGAGGCGGCGGTGGCGGTTTTGGCGGTGGCGGGGCGTCCGCCAATTGGTAGTGCAAGCGAGAAGTCATTGAGGGCGGATATTGATGCGACTCTATAAAATCGGCCTGGTGCTGCTGTTCTGGGTCTTTGCGGCCACGGTTCAGGCCGAGCTGAAGTTCCCGGCACTGAGTGGCCGGGTAGTGGACGATGCGCAGTTGATCGAGCCTGCGACCCGGGCCCGCTTGAGCGATGAACTCCAGGCCCATGAGCAGGCGACCGGCGAGCAAGTGGTGGTCGTGACTCTGGCCAACCTGCAGGGCGCCAGCATCGAGGACTTCGGTTACCGGTTAGGGCGCCACTGGGGGATCGGCCAGAAGGACAAGAACAATGGCGCGTTGCTGATCGTCGCTCGCGATGAACACAAGTTGCGTATCGAAGTGGGGTACGGCTTGGAGGATCGTCTGACCGATGCCCAGGCCTCGGTGATCATCAACCAGGTGATGGTCCCGGCGTTCAAGAGCGGTCAGTTCAGCAAGGGTATCGACGATGGCGTCTCGGCCATGTTGCTGGTGCTGGGCGGCACGCCGCTGGACGAACCGGCCACGGCCTATGGCAATGCCCAGGGGCAAGAACAGGGCGACTTCGTCGAGCGCCATCCGCTGTTGTTCATCTTCCTGGTATTGCTGTTCATCCTCAGCATGATGGTCGCGCAGATGCTCGGTATCCTGCCCAGCGGCGGTGGTCGCGGGGGCTCCGGTGGTTTTGGCGGCGGTGGTTTCGGTGGTGGTTCCAGCGGCGGCGGTGGTTTCAGCGGTGGCGGCGGCAGTTTTGGCGGCGGCGGTTCGTCCGGTAGCTGGTAATTCAATAAAAACAACGGATATCCAACGACATGGCACTACTGAGTGAATACGAACAACGCCAGGTGGCCGAAGCCATCGCCCGGGTGGAACAGCAGACCGACGCCGAGCTGGTGACGGTGCTGGCCGCGCGGGCCGACGACTACGCCTATATCCCGCTGCTCTGGGCCAGCCTGCTGGCGCTGGTGGTGCCGGGCCTGGTGCACTACGCCACCGGCTGGCTGAACATGCACCTGTTGCTGCTGGTGCAATGGGCGACCTTCATCGTGCTGTGCCTGGTGTTCCGCCTGCCGCGGATCACCACCCGGCTGATCCCGCGCTCGGTGCGGCACTGGCGGGCCTCGAACCTGGCCCGCCGCCAGTTCCTCGAGCAGAACCTGCACCACACCCTGGGCGGTACCGGGGTGTTGATCTTCGTCAGCGAGGCCGAGCGCTACGTGGAGATCCTGGTGGACGAGGGCATCTCCAGGCGCCTGGACAACAAGCGCTGGAACGCTATCGTCCAGGCCTTTACCCAGCAGGTGAAGCAGGGCCAGACCTTGCAGGGCTTTCTCGACTGCATCGAGTCCAGCGGCGAGCTGCTCAAGGAGCACGTGCCCCTGACCCAATCGCGCAACGAGCTGCCCAACCGCCTGGTGGTGCTCAACTGAGCCTCGGC
>NZ_JBJJLO010000033.1:0-56401 GCF_046230915.1 Pseudomonas sp. KCJK8993 | reverse complement strand
CTCCAGCACACCGGTCGCTAGGCCCTGGTTCCCGGAGCTTTCCGCCAGCGGTTGCGTCCTTGCCCGGGCGCCCGCTGCGGGCCCTTCAGCTCCCCGGATTGGTCAGTTGGATATAGATCGACCAACCGCCCAGCAGCAGCCAGAAGATCGCGAAGATCCAGGGCGTGCGCAGGGAAAACAGCAGCGACTTGCGATAGCCCTTGTGGGTCGACTCGCTTTCACAGAACAACGGCGATTCGTCGTAGGCCAGGCCCATCAGCGGTTCGCTGCGCAGCAACTGCGCCTGCTTGAAATACCAGTGGTCGATGATGTCGTAGGCGGCACGGATACCGGGCCAGGCATTGAGCGTCGTGAGAATGCCCAACAGGGCCAGGAACGGTGGTACCAGCAGGGTGAACAGCTTGCCCCACTCGGGGTTGAGATTGGACATCGACGAGGCGAAGGCGATCACCAAGAACGATTGCGCCGCCAGGTAGGCGTCGGTGCGATTGGCCAGGATACTGGTCTCGTACTGGATTTCCCGCCGGTAGAAATCCAGGCGCTCCTTGGGCGAACCGAACATCGAGGCATTGTGTTCGCTCAGTTGGGTGTCATCCGCGTGGGAGGTCAGGATACGGGGCACGGCAGTCTCCTGGGGTCGGGTCGATGATGGCGGCCCATGCCGGGGGGCCAACGGCCGATGCATGGGCCGCACGCACATGGATTAGGTCCGCCGCCCTGGGCGGCGTTCAATAAGGTTTGCCACTCAGTTCGATCCGGGCGCTGCCGCGGGCCTGTCGGTAGCGGCGCAGAACGTTGGAACCTTCGCCGACACGCCAAGCTCAACCAACAGGTAGAAGGTTCACCGGCACGCCATGGGGAGATCGTCCTATGACCGAACACATCATTCACTTCCATTGCCAGATCGACCAGAGCACCAGCGAACGTTTTCGCGACTCGTGCCTGCACGCCATCGAAGAAGGTGCCAGCTCGCTGCTGCTGAACCTGTCGACCACCGGCGGCAGCACCAACTTCGGCTTCACCCTCTACACCTTCCTCAAGTCCCTGCCGGTGCCGCTGTGCGCGATCAACGCAGGCAACATCGAATCCATGGGGATCATCCTGTTCCTGGCGGCCAACCGACGCATCACCACGCCCCATTCACGCTTCCTGATCCACCCGATGAACTGGTATTTCAGCCAGAACTCGGTGGATCACCAGCGTCTGCGCGAATACCTGTCCAGCCTGGACAACGACCTGGCGCGCTACGTGAAGATCTACGAGATCGAGACCGCGGCCGCCGAGACCCAGCTGGACATATTCAAGTGCCTGTCGGCCGAGGAAAAGGTCATCGCCGCCCACGAATCGCTGGCCTACGGCATCGCCCACGAGGTGCACCAGCCGGTATTCGGCGACGACCTCAAGCACTGGAAGGTCAGCGGTGCCTAGGCGCGACCTCCCGGCAGGCGGCGGGAACGTCCACCGGCCGCTGGCGTCATCCCGTTGAATGGCCCTGATCCACAAGCCGCTTAAAGCGACGAGGAGTTCTGCATGGCAGTCGACATCCTTCCCTTCATGATCACCACCCCGGTTGCCAGTTCCCCGGGCAACCCGGTGGCCCTGGAACTGATGGGCGCCCAAGCCCTGGCCCGGGTGCCCCAGGTCATCAGCCAATTGCCCGACGGCTCGATCCGCATGAGCGCGCCGACCCGTGGCGCCGCCAGCAAGAGCACCCACCGCACCCGCTGCGAATGGAAGGAGCCGCTGTACTGGTCCCTGGCCAGCGCCAACCTGCATAGCAACCGCCAGGTCATGCGCCTGGAACAGGTCAATTCGGCGCAAAAGGTGGTGATCTCGCAGCTGCACGTCAAGGGCGACGACAGCCCGGCGGTCAAGGTGTTCTGGAACAAGGGCAGGATCACCTGGGGCTTTCGCGCCAGCTTCGACCAGGACGAACCGGCCACCAGCAGCATCGCCACCAATGTGCCGTTGCAGGTCCCCTTCGAGATTACCCTGAGCGCCACCGCTGGCGGCCTGGTCCTGGTGGCCGTGACCTGCAACGGTATCACCACTGCCAGTGCTCCGGGCCAACTGGACAGCAGTTGGAACGGCCAGCGCTTCGACTTCCACGGCGGGGTCTACAACCAGGTCGACTACAGCGACAGCACCCCCGCCAACGACGGTTCGGTGTGCATCATCAGCGAGCTGCAAATCAGCCATAGCCTGGCTTGAAGCACAGGCCATGAGTTTTACCATCTGGGTCGCGGTGCTAGGCGCGGTGCTGCTGATCCTCGCGCTCACCTCCTCTTACCTGCGCTGGCTGCCGATCACCACCTCGGTGGTGTGCCTGGCCCTGGGCGTGCTCATCGGTCCGGCCGGGGTCGGCTTGCTGCAACTGGATATCCGCCAGGCAGCGGACTGGATGGAGAACCTGACCGAGGTGGCGTTGCTGTTCTCGCTGTTCGTCAGCGGGCTCAAGCTGCGCCTGCCGCTGGCCGACCGCAGTTGGTGGGTGGCCTTCGGCCTGGCCGGACCGGTGCTGGTGCTGGGCATCCTTGGCGTCACCCTGGTGCTGCACGTCGTACTGGGCCTGAACTGGAGCCTCGCCCTGCTGCTCGGGGCCATCCTGGCGCCCACCGACCCGGTGCTGGCCTCCATGGTCCAGGTCAACGATGCCCAGGATCACGACCGGGTGCGCTTCGGCCTCTCCGGTGAGGCCGGGCTCAACGACGGCGTGGCCTTCGCCTTCGTGATCCTCGGGGTGTTGCTGCTCAAGCAGGACAGCGCCCCGCAGCATTGGCTCGCGGACTGGCTGCTGTACGGCCTGCTCTGGGCGATACCGGCCGGGCTGCTCTGCGGCTACGGCCTGGGCCATGGCCTGGGCCGTCTGACCTTGCGCCTGCGCACCCGCCACGCCGACAGCAGCGTCTCGCCCAACGACTACCTGAGCTTCGCCCTGATCGCCCTGGCCTATGTCGCGGCGGAACTGGTGCACGGCTACGGCTTCCTCTCGGTATTCGCCGCCGGCCTGGGATTGCGCCAGGCCGAAGTCCATGCCAGCAGCGCCAGCCATCCACCGGCCGAGCATCTGGTGCAGCCGGTGGTCGGCCACCTGCACGGCGATCCACGCCAATCCGTGCACGGCGATGTCCAGGCCCTGGAAGAGCGCCAGGTGGCAGCCGGCATCATGCTCGGGGACATGCTGTCGTTCGGCAGCCTAGTGGAGCGGGCCATGGAAGTGTTCATCGTCACCCTGCTGGGGGTGGTACTGCCGGCGCACTGGGATTGGCGGGCGTTGTTGCTGGGGGCATTGCTGTTCCTGGTGGTACGCCCCTTGAGCGTACTGGCCATGCCCTGGGGCGACCTGCTCGACCGTCACCAGCGCCTGTTGCTGGGCTGGTTCGGGATCCGCGGCATCGGCAGCTTGTACTACCTGTTCTATGCCCTGAACCACCAGCTCGAACCGGCGCAGGCGACACTCAGCATCCAGCTCACCTTGTCGGTGGTGGCCCTGAGCATCCTGGCCCACGGGTTGAGCACCCAACCACTACTGCTGCATTACCAACGCCACCGCCGGCAAGCCGAGCGGCGATAAAAACTGAACCGCGCAACCCCCGCCTCCCTCCATATGCTGACGCCGCCGCTGCGCCAGGCTTCCTCGCTGGAGGAGCCATCGCCCGGGCCCTGCCGCGAGACAGCGCCAGGTCCGACCGGCAGAAGACTGGATGCGGGATCGAGGAACGAATATGCACGAGAGTTTTTCATTGCCCAGGCTGGATACCTGCCTGCGCGAGTGGCCATTGGGCTCCCCGCTCGAGCCCCTTGCCCTGGCACGGCTCATGGAGCAACTGGTTGGCCAGGGCCTCGACCGCCTGCCGCTGCCCGGCCAGGGCCAGACGCTGTTGCGCTGGCAGGCCCTGGCCCGGGTGGCGGCCTGCGACCTGAGCCTGTGCAAGCTCTTTGAAGGCCATACCGATGCCCTGGCGATCATGCAGTACTGGTCGGCGCCACTACCTTGCGCGGACAGTACCTGGGGCATGTGGGCCGCCGAATCGCCGCGGGCCCGGGTCACGCTGCATGCTACCCGGCACTCGCGCGATGTGCGCCTGCAGGGGCTCAAGGCCTGGTGTTCCGGTGCCTCGATCCTGAGCCACGGGCTATTGACCGCCTGGGACGCAGACGGCCGCCAACGCTTGGTAGCGGTGGCACTGGAGCAGCCCGGTGTGCACGTCACCAGCGACGGCTGGCAGGCCGTGGGCATGGCCGCCAGCCAGAGTGTCGAGGTGGTGCTGGACGGTGCCCACGGCCAACTGGTCGGCCCAGCGGACGGTTACCTGCAACGACCGGGGTTCTGGCATGGCGGCGCCGGCATCGCCGCCTGCTGGCATGGCGCGGCCCAGGCCATCGGCCAAGCCCTGCGCCAGCACTGCAACGCGCGTCCCGAACCCCATGCCCTGGCCCATCTGGGTGTAGTGGAATGCGCGTTGCAAGCCAGTGCCAGCTTGTTGCGAGACACAGCGCAGTGGATCGACCAGCGACCTGCGACCGCTGCCGAGTTACCTGCCCGCCGCCTGCGCGCCGCCTGCGAAGCCAGCGCCACGCAAGTGCTGGAACACGTCGGCCGGGCCTTGGGAGCCACGCCTTACTGCCGCGACGCGCACCTGGCCCGGCTGTTCGCCGACCTGCCGGTGTACCTGCGCCAGAGCCATGCCGAGCGCGATCTCGCTGTCCTGGGCAGCCTGGTGGCCACGCATCCGGAGGGAGGCTGGCTGCCATGAACGCCAATCCGATCATCGGCGAGGGCACATCGCCCGAGGCCTGGAGCGCTTCATGCCGGCTCGCCGCGCTCGGGACGGTAGCACCACAACAGTTGGTGCCGGAGGGAGCGCGCGCGGTGATCGTCTCGCCCCACCCCGACGACGAAATCCTCGCCTGTGCCGGCTTGCTCCAGCAATTGGCCCGGATGCAGCGCCAACTGCTGCTGGTCTCGGTCACCGATGGCTGCGCCAGTCATCCCGGCTCACGCTACTGGACACCGCGTCGCCTGGCGCAGGTGCGGCCCCGGGAAAGCGCGGTGGCCCTGGCGCGCCTGGGCCTGGCGCCGGAGCGCATGGACTGGGTGCGCGGCGGCTTTGCGGACACCGCCGTGGCCCGCCACGAGCGAAGCGTGCAGGCTTTTCTGCAACGCTGCCTGCAACCCGGCGATGTGGTCTTCACTACTTGGCACCAGGATGGCCACAGCGATCACGAAGCCTGCGGGCGCGCTTGCCTGGCGGTAGCCAGCAAGGTCGGTGCGCGGGTCCATGAACTACCGGTCTGGGCCTGGCACTGGGCGCAGCCGGAAGACCCGCGCCTGCCCTGGCACCGGGCGCGCAAGCTCTTGCTGGATGCCCCGACCCTGGCCCGCAAGCGCCACGCGGTGCATGCCTTCACCAGCCAGATCAGCCCAGACCCCCTCAATGGCAATGCCCCGGTACTGGGTCCCTCGACCCTGGAGCGCCTGCTGAGGGATTTCGAGGTGATATTCCTATGAGCGTCGCTGACCATTACTTCGATCGGTTGTTCGATGGCAATCCCGACCCCTGGGCCATGCGCTCGCGCTGGTATGAGCAGCGCAAGCGCGACCTGACCCTCGCCGCCCTGCCCCGCCCCCACTATCACCGGGGGCTGGAAGCCGGTTGTGCCAACGGCGAGCTGGCCCTGGGCCTGGCCGAGCGCTGCCACCGCTTGTTGTGCTGCGATACCTCGGCGCTGGCGGTACGCGAGGCTCGCCAATGCTTGCAGCACCTGGACCAGGCCGAGGTGCGCCAGGCACGCCTGCCACGGCAATGGCCGACCGGGCGCTTCGACCTGATCGTCATCAGCGAACTGGGCTACTACCTCGACCTGCAAGACCTGCAACGCCTGATTGCCCAGGCCCGTGGCGCACTGGCCGCGGACGGTACGCTGCTGGCCTGCCACTGGCGCCACCCCATCAGCGAATGCCCGCTGGACGGCGACCGGGTGCACCGGCAACTGGCCAGGCAACTGCAATTGCCCAGGTTGCTGCGCCATGTGGAGGCCGACTTCGTCCTGGAGGTATGGGGCACTCGTGCCACCTCGGTGGCCCAGCGCGAGGGCCTGGCATGATCGGGGTAGTGATCCCCGCCCACAACGAACAAGCCTTGCTCGCCCAGTGCATCCACGCCGTCGAGCAGGCTGCCCGGCATCCGCATCTGGACGGGGAACGGGTGCGGATCCTGGTGGTGCTCGATGCCTGCGACGATGACAGCGAAGCGCTCGTCGTGGCGGCCGGTGTCCAGGGACTGAAGGTCGACGCGCGCAATGTCGGTTATGCCCGGGCAGTGGGCAGCGACTACCTGATCGCCCAGGGCGCGCGCTGGATTGCCTGCACCGACGCCGACAGCGAAGTCGCCCCGGACTGGCTGGTGGCGCAGCTGTCCCTGGGAGCGCAGATGGTCTGCGGCACGGTGCAGGTCCGCGATTGGGGCGAGCTGCACGAGGGCGTCCGCCAGCGCTACGCCCAGGCTTACACCCAGGCCGATGATCATCGGCATATCCACGGCGCCAACCTGGGCTTCTGCAGCGCGACCTACTTGCGTTCCGGCGGTTTCCTCCCGGTGTCGGCCCATGAAGATGTGCAACTGGTACGTACCTTCGAGCGCCTGGGTGCGCGCATCTGCTGGAGCCAACTGCCCCGGGTGACCACCAGCGCCCGCCTGCTGGGTCGCGCCAGCGGTGGGTTCGCCGATTACCTGCGCCAGCTGGCATCGCAGGAACAGGCGAGCAATGGATTGCTGGCGGACCAGTCGTCCCCTGCTCCCGGCAATAATTTGAACGGTGCCTGAGGCCTCCCCGTCGGAACAGTGAAGAGCTGCAGCACCGCCGGCCGTACCGGTTGCAAGGCGTTGCCGACCCTGTTCCCCAGGAGGATCTGTCATGAAAGCCGTTGTATTCCATAACGTGGGCGATATCCGTCTCGACGACGTCGCCGAACCCACCTTGCTGGCTCCCACCGACGCCATCATCCGCGTGACCGCCTCGGCGATCTGTGGCACCGACCTGCATTTCGTCCGTGGCACGGTGGCACCGATGAAGCCCGGCACCATCCTTGGCCACGAAGCCGTGGGCATCGTCGAACAGCTGGGCGCCGACGTGCGCAACCTGCAGGTGGGCGACCGAGTGGTGGTGCCCTCCACCATCGCCTGTGGCAACTGCGCCTATTGCCGGGCCGGTTATTACGCCCAATGCGACGACGTCAATCCCCATGGCAAGGAAGCCGGCACTGCGTTCTATGGCGGCCCCGAGATCACCGGGCCGTTCCATGGCCTGCAAGCGGAAAAGGCGCGGATTCCCTTCGCCCATATCGGCCTGGTGAAGCTGCCCGAGCAAATCAGCGACGACCAGGCGATCCTGCTCTCGGATATCTTCCCCACCGGTTACTTCGGCGCACGGCTGGCCGAGGTCAGCCACGGCGACACCGTGGCGGTGTTCGGCTGTGGCCCGGTGGGCCAGTTCGCCATCGCCAGCGCCAGGCTGCTGGGCGCCGCCCGGGTGTTCGCCATCGACCACCATCCGGACCGCTTGCAGATGGCGCGCCGGCAAGGCGCCGAGACCATCGACTTCGACCAGGAAGAGCCGGTGGCCACCCTCAAGCGGCTGACCGCCGGCATCGGCGTCGACCGGGCCATCGATGCGGTGGGGGTAGACGCCGAGCATGCGGCCCATGGCCATGGCGACAGCGGCCAATGGCAACCTGGCGACGCGCCGGACCAGGCCCTGCAATGGGCCGTCGAAGCCTTGGCCAAGGCCGGCACGCTGTCGATCATCGGCGTCTATCCGCAGCAGGCGCGCAGCTTTCCCATCGGCCTCTCGATGAACAAGAACCTGACCATCAACATGGGCAACTGCCACCACCGCAAGTACATTCCGACGCTGATCGACATGGTGCTGAACCGGCGTATCGATCCGGCCAGCATCCTGACCCAGACCCGGCCGATGGACGACGCCATCGCGGCCTTCGAGGCCTTCGACCGGCGTGAGCCTGGCTGGATCAAGGTGCAATTGCGCCCACAGCCCGAGCGTTGAGCGGCATGGGAAGGACAGCATGAGCAGCAAGATCCATATCGGCATTTCCGGCTGGCGCTATGCCCCTTGGCGCGGTGATTTCTACCCCAGGGGACTGGCCCAGAAAGATGAACTGGCCTTCGCCTCGCGCGCGGTGGGCAGCATCGAGATCAATGGCTCGTTCTACGCCCTGCAGACGCCCGAGCGCTATGCCGGCTGGGCCGCACGGGTGCCCGAGGAGTTCGTCTTCAGTGTCAAGGCGCCGCGCTTCATCACCCATGTCCGGCGCCTGCGGGACATCCACGAGCCACTGGCGAACTTCTTCGCCTCGGGGCTGTTCCAGCTGGGCCGCAAGCTGGGGCCGATCCTCTGGCAGTTCCCGCCGAGCTTCCAGTTCGATCCGGCCCTGTTCGAGCAATTCCTCGCCCAACTGCCGCACCAGGGCCGTATGGCCCGGCAACTGGCCCGGGACTGCGACGAACGCCTGCGGCGCGAGGGCTACCTGGACATTCCCGCCGACGCAGCGCTGCGCCATTGCGTGGAGATCCGCAACGCCAGCTTCCTGGATCCGGCCTTCGTCACGCTGCTGCGCCGGCATAACGTCGCCTTGGTGGTGGCCGACACCGCCGGCAAGTGGCCCTGGGTCGAGGAGTTGTGCGCCGACTTCGTCTATGTGCGCCTGCACGGCGACCAACAGCTCTACGCCAGCGGCTATAGCGACCAGGCCCTGGAACGCTGGGGCCAGCGCATCGAACTCTGGCGCCGGGGCCGGCAACCGGCCGATGCCCGGCGTATTCCCGGATTCCAGGACCTGGAGCGCGACCGAGGCGGCGCGCGGGACGTCTATTGCTACTTCGACAACGATATCAAGGTCCGCGCGCCCTACGACGCTCGCCAATTGCTGGAGCGCCTCGGCCTGGCCGATACCCTGGCCGTGCAGCCCGGGCACCTGCCCGAGGGCGACTGGCAATGAACGGCATGCTCCTGCCAAGGCCCGACGAAGCACCGGCAGTGGCTTCGCTCAAGGTCCTGACGGTGAACATCCACAAGGGCTTCACCTTTCTCAACCGACGCTTCATGCTGCCCGAACTGCGCGACGCGGTGCGCGCCACCGGCACCGACCTGGTGTTCCTGCAAGAGGTACTGGGCGACCACAGTCACCACGCCAAGCGCTTCGACAAATGGCCCCGCCAACCCCACCACGAATTCCTCGCCGACAGCATGTGGCACGAGTTCGCCTACGGGCGCAACGCGGTGTACCCCGAGGGCGAGCACGGCAACGCCCTGTTGTCGAAATACCCGATCTTGAGCCACCGCAACCTGGACGTTTCGCAACAGGGCGACGAACAGCGCGGGCTGTTGCATTCGGTGCTGGCCGTGCCGGGGCGCGAGGTGCACGCGATCTGCGTACACCTGGGCCTGCGCGAAGCTCATCGGCAGTTGCAACTGGGCCTGCTGTGCGAACTGGTAGCGGGCCTGCCGCCACGGGCCACGGTGATAGTCGCCGGCGACTTCAACGACTGGCGCCTGCGGGCCGATGCACTCTTGGCCGAACAGGGATTGCACGAAGCCTTCGTTCGCCATCTCGGGCGTGCGGCCCGCAGTTTTCCCGCACGCTGGCCCCTGCTGCGCCTGGACCGCATTTATGTACGCAACGGCCGCACCTGCGACCCCCGGGTGCTCTCCACCCGACCCTGGTCGCACCTGTCGGATCACGCGCCGCTGGCAGTGCAGGTCTGGCTATGAGCCCCGGCTGGCGCGCTGGCAACCGCATCGAGTTGCTGATCAACGGCGAGCAATTCTACCCCCGGGTACTGGCGGCCATCGCCGATGCCCGCCAAGAGGTGCTGCTGGAGACCTTCATCCTGTTCGAGGACAAGGTCGGCTGCGCGCTGCAGCAAGCCCTGATCGAAGCGGCCCGGCGCATTTCCCGGGTGGAGATCACCGTCGACGGTTATGGCAGCGCCGACCTGGGCGCGGACTTCGTCGCACAGATGGTCGACGCCGGGGTGCGGGTCCACCTGTTCGATCCGCATCCCCGCTTGTTCGGCTTGCGTACCCACCTGTTCCGCCGCCTGCATCGCAAGGTGCTGGTGATCGATGGCCAACGGGCGTTCATCGGCGGCTTGAACTTTTCTGCCGATCATCTGCGTGACTTCGGTCCGATGGCCAAGCAGGACTATGCCGTGGACGTACACGGGCCGGTGGTCGCCGATATCCGCGCCGCAGCCCTGGCCACCCTGGCCCAGGTGACTCCCGCCGGCCCCTCGCTGCCTGCGATGCCTCCTTGCGGCCCGACAAGCATCCGCCTGGCGATCCGCGACAACCAGCGACACCGCGACGATATCGAGACCCAGTACCTGCAGGCGATCCGCGCTGCCCGCCAGCGCCTGGTCCTGGCCAATGCCTATTTCTTTCCTGGCTACCGCTTGATCCGCGAGCTGCGCAATGCCGCACGCCGTGGCGTGCAGGTCAGCCTGATCCTCCAGGGCCAGCCAGACCTGCCCTGGGCTCGGGGGTTCTCACGGTTGCTGTACAACTATTTGATGCGCGATGGCGTGGCCATTCATGAATACGTCCGCCGACCACTGCACGGCAAGGTGGCCCTGGCCGACCACGACTGGGCCACGGTGGGCTCCAGCAACCTCGATCCCTTGAGCCTGTCATTGAACCTGGAAGCCAACCTGATCATCCGCGACGTCGATTTCAACCAGCGCCTGCATCGCCACCTGGAGCGGCTGATGACTCGCGATTGTCGCCAGGTCACCCAGCAGCGCTTGCTGCGCGGCCACTGGTGGCGCGGGCCGGTGATTTTCCTGTACTTCCACTTGCTACGGCATTTCCCGGCCATCGCCGGCTGGCTGCCGGCCCACCGGCCGCGACTCGAATCGATACCGGGCCCGCCTGGACGTCGGTGCCAGCAGCCCCTGGAACGGGAGCACAGTTCATGAACGGCGGGCGCCATGGCTGGCTGGTACGCGCCCGGCGCCTGCTCAACCTGCTGTTCCTGGTGCTGGTGCCGGTGCTGCTCTGGCGACTGGCCAGGAACCTGCAATGGCACGAGGTCAGCCAGGCCGTTGGCGCCTATAGCGCCACTACCCTGCTGCTGGCGCTGGGGGCCACAGTCCTGAGCTTTGCCTTGTACAGCAGCTACGACCTGCTCGCCGGACACTACGTACGCCACTCGTTACCGGCCCGCCAGGTGCTGGCGCTGGGGTTCGTGGTCTATGCCTTCAATCTCAACCTGAGCGCCTGGGTCGGTGCTATCGCCCTGCGCTACCGACTGTATTCGCGCCTGGGCCTGGAGGTGGGCACGATCACGCGGATCCTGAGCTTCAGCCTGGCCACCAACTGGCTGGGCTACCTGCTGCTGGCCGGCGTGCTGTTCGCCCTGGGACTGGTGCGCTTGCCGGACCACTGGACCCTGGGCAGCAGCGGCCTGCGCATGGTGGGTGGCGCGCTGCTGGCGGTGGCCGCCGCCTACCTGCTGGCGTGCCGCTTCGCCAAGCGCCGAACCTGGCGCTGGCGCAACCAGTGCCTGGAACTGCCCGGCACGACCATGTCGCTCATCCAGGCCGCGTTGTCATCGCTCAATTGGATGCTGCCGGCGCTGGTGGTGTTCCTGCTGTTGCCCGTCGGCGCCAGCTATCCCCAAGTGCTGGGGATCATGCTGATCAGCAGCATCGCCGGAATCATCACCCACATCCCGGCCGGCCTGGGTGTACTGGAAGCGGTATTCATCACCCTGCTCCAGCATCAACTGGGCAAGGGAGCGGTCCTGGCGGCCCTGCTGGGCTACCGGGCAATCTACCTGCTGCTGCCACTGGCCCTGGCAAGCATGGTCTACCTGGTGCTGGAACGACGGGCCAAGGCCCTGCGTCAGCAACGCCAGCGCGCCTGAGTTGTCCAGGCACAGATATGAGCAACTATCAAGCGGGCCGCATCAATAAAACCACGACCAGGCAAGTTGTAACTTGCATGGCCATGCAACGCCTGCTCGTAGTGAGCAACTAGTTACCCAGCGCCATTAAAACGCCATAGTCGCTAAAAATTGAAAATAGTTTTTTGATAAAACATACGGCTCTGGCCGTTGGTACTAATTTGAATTGTCGAACAATCGATTTTACTTTGAATTCTTCACCCTGCATGGATATCGACTAGTTGTGTACAAGGAGATATTCATGAATCAGGAAACCATCTACAAAATCCACTATCTGCTACATGGCCAGCCAAGATTCTTCGTTATCAGGGCCAAGACCATGGATAACGCCAAGGCTTGGCACTGGGCCAGTTGTGATGCGGGCGTCGGGATTATTCCGAAGTCCGATCGCGACCCGGTAAAGAAGATCTCCAGGCCAATGGCGGAAAAGTACGGGATAACCGACGTCAAGTGGTTCCATTCGGCTCCGCTTCGTTGGTCTGAGCAGGGACAGAAATGAAACGCCAAGCCACCAAGAAACCAAGCGCCCGGGACTGGGACGCGGAAATAGCTGAAAACACCCGACTGTTCTACGAGGCCGACCGGCTGGACGACCTGGCCTACCAGATCATCGGCCGAGGTGCCTGTGACAAGCAGGTCTGGGCCCGCTACTCCCAGGCCAAGAGCCGGGCGGACGGCAAGCGCCGTGAAGCCTTGGCCCAGTGGCTGAGCATCAGACGGGCCATGCAGCGCTGCGGAACCGCCCTCAGACCCTGGGGCTGATGCTCAGGCGTTCGCCGACCACCATTTCCGTGACCCAATCCACCAGGATCGTGGTGTAGGCCTCCTGTGAGGCCTCGCTGGAAAGCGCGTGGTCGGCATCGTCGATGATGCGATGGGTCAGCGAGTGACTGCGCTGGAAAGCCGCCCGATAACTCATGATGGTGGTATGGGGCACATGTTCGTCATGCTCGGACTCGACCAGCAGCACGTCCCCCTGAAACCCGGCACAAGCCTTGAGTGCCCGGTTACCCTGTATATCGATGGGGCTGGCCCGATAGCGCTTGAGATCCTCGCGATCCAGGGCCCGCTTGGGCACCAGCCAGTCACGATCGCGATAGATGGCCGGAACCCGGAGCGCCAGCCAGCGTACTCGGCGCAGCTGGCTGAGAAGGGTGGCCAGGTAGCCGCCGTAGCTGGTACCGACCACCGCCACGGCCATCGGATCGACCGTCGGATGCGCCACCAGGTGGTCGTAGGCGGCGAGCACGTCCTGCAAGCCGTCTTCGCGCGATACCTGGGCCTGGCGCTGGTTGGCCGCACCGTGGCCACGCAGGTCGAAAGTCAGGCATAGGCAGCCCAGGCCGGCGATGCCCCGGGCCCGGTTGAGGTCGCGTTCCTGGCTCCCGCCCCAGCCGTGGACGAACAACACGCCGGGCACCCGGACCTTGGGGCTGAGCAGATTGCCCGCCAGTCGTTCCGCTTGGACATCGATCAGGACCTGTTCGCTGTTAACCGCCATGGGCCTGCACCTGCGCATACTTGAGTAGAAAGCCGCCCGCCTCGTCAGGCCCGCGATACAACAGCACGGCGCCTGGAGGCAGCAATTGTTCCTGGCACGTCTCGCAGGTCTCGGCCCGCAGCCAATCCACCTGCGGCTGCTGGCGAAACACCTGCAGGGCCGCCAGTTCCGCTCCCGTGGCCCCGCCCACGCGCCACGACTGCTCCAGCACTCCGAGCCGGAACCGGCCATCGTGGCCCAGCCCGCCTATCACGTCGTAGTTGCGCCGCGAAGCGAAGAACCCCGGCAGGCAGGCCGTGGCCGCCGCGTCGTAGGCCCGTGCATGCTCCACCGCCTGGCGCACCTCGGGCTCCAGGTCATGCTGTAGCAACTGGGCATACCCCCCACGCGCCAACCACAGCTGGGAACCGGCGTACACCGGCTCGCCGCGCTGGTTGGGCTGCTGGGACTGGCGCCCGTGATAGCTGATCAGCAAGCCGTCGATCAAGACCTGGCCCACGCTATAGGTGCGGGTCTGGTGCAGGTTCTCCTCCAGTACCAGGCCCGCACGGCAGGTATCGGGGTCCAGTTGCCCCAGCCAATGCTCCAGGTCCTGGGCAGTGCGTAGCACCACCTGTCCCGTTCCGCCGCTGGCCTGGACCTGCTTGACCCGCAATTGGGCCGGGCCCAGGTACTGGCGGGCGATACGCCGGGCATCGGCGATATCGAACACTGTCAGTCCCGGCAGCACCACCTGGCGCACTTGACGGCAGAATTGCGGGTTCCAACCGACTGGGCGATAACCGGTGCGCCGGGGCAGCGGATGGGAAATGGCCTTGCTGGCCATGAACGCCTGCTGCACATGGCCTCCCAGCAGGTCCTGGACCCCGGTGATGCCCAATTCACGCCGCTGCTCGCCGATCAGAGTGCGCGTAGGTACCAGGTACATGCCAGTGCGCGGCATGGGGTCTTGCCAGGCACCGTCGAACGGCCAGCCAAGGATCTCGGCCAGCCAGCGGGCCAGGTTGAGGTTGGTCTGGCGCTCATGCAACGCAGCACCAGCGTGGCAGTGGGCCACGACCCTTCGGCTGATGGACCGCTCAGGCATCGTTCTGGCTCCCCCTTCGGGCGCTGCTATGGCTGGCCGCCGGCGTCGCGGTTTCCGTTGTCCCGGGATTCGGGCTCGCTCATCTGGACCGAGGCCTTGGAATGGTCCTTGTCCTGGTCCCCGCTATTTTCGAAGCAGCCCTGCAGGGCCAGCAGACAAGCGAGCAAGAGGGTTATCCGGGAGACGTTGATTAAGTTATTCATGGCACACCTGCGACAAAAAGGCTGGTAGTAAATCAGTAGAAAAACCTGTCTGGCACAAGTTCAAGATTCAATGTTCCGATAATGACCGAATATCGAATCACCCATATGGACAGCGCATGCATCCATATGGGTGTTTACTTATGCACGCCAGTTACTCAAATACCGCTTATTTATAAAAACCCATCAAGAAAAATAACTAGCCAATGGCCAGCCAATACCATTCATCGCCACAGCGGGGATATTTTTCGACCTTGGGAATTTCCCCGAACTCCCAGTTAATGCTCACTATGCAGTGAGCGCCGATATTTCATCACCAAGAGGAAATCATCATGACGACTAAAGGCAATAACAACCCGGGCAACTTCGCCAACGATCGCGAAAAAGCATCCGAAGCCGGGAAAAAAGGCGGTCACGCTTCCGGCGGCAATTTTGCCAATGACCGTGAAAAGGCCTCCGAGGCCGGCAAGAAGGGTGGTCAGCACAGTGGCGGTGGGCATGGCCGCAGCTGATACCTGAGGTGACTGCGCAAGGGCTGCGGCCCTTGCGCCCTTCATTCAGTCCAGCGTTGCCGGGATCCTGACCCGGAACGTCGTTCCTTGCTCTCGAGTAGATCGCACCTCGATGTGCCCATCGTGCCCCGCCACGATCTGCGCGGCGATGAACAGGCCCAGGCCCAGCCCTGAAGAAACACCGCGCTCGTAACCACTGCCACCGGCGTTGAACAGCAGCGGCAGCGCCTCGGCGGCGATGGGCTCGCCCTGATTGTGCACCTCAACGCAGATCGCAGACGCATCACGCTCCAAGCGCACCTCGATGGGCTGGCAGCTATCGCCGTGCTGCACGGCATTGCCCAGCAGGTTGGCCAAGACCTGGCCCATGCGCCCGGGATCGAACAATCCGTTGAGCGGCTGGCATTGCTCGAACCGGATACACACCTCGGGATAGCAAGCGCGCACCTCATCGATGATCTGGGCACAGAGCGCCGTCAACTCGATGCGCTCCTTGCGGATCCGAATACCCTCCCCCAGGTTGCTCCGCGCCAGGTCCAGCAGGTCGTCGACGATCCGGTTGGCCCGGCGCACGCTGGCGCCGATCTGCAGCGCCAGGTGCTGCTGGCGGCCTTCGGCCACCGATCGCGCCAGCAGGTCGGCGCCCATCAGCACCGCTCCCAAGGGGGTTCGCAAGTCATGGCCGAGAATGCCCAGGAACAGCTTGCGGGTCTGCTCCAGGGCCGCCTCGAAGGAAGCGATGGACTGGGTGAGCACCTGGTCGACGGCCTCGTTGAAACGCAGCATGTCGTCGGTACGGGTGGCTTTGGCTTCCAACTCGTCGCACAGCCACAAGCGCAACACGCTGGCCCACAAGGCCCGGTACTCGGCAACCATCTGGTTCAAGGTGAAGCCCGCCGACCAGCGCGCCTGGGCGTGATTCTGCGCTGCCGTATCAGCCTGGACGACCGGGCCACGGCCCTGGGACTTCTCGAACTGCTGCGCATCGTTCTGCGGGGTGAGCATGTCGTGGGCGATGCCCCTGAGAATATCCGCCGCCTGGTTTCTCAGGCCGCGGGCATCCTGGGTCGGATAAGGGGTTTCGATGGATCTGGCGAACCTCTCCCATTCCAGCAAGATCGATTCCATGTGGATGAGAATGAAATTGGCGAGTCGCATGGAGGCTCCTTGCTGGATCCCGTGGCCATCCTGGTCCGCTGCAACTGTCCCGGCGGTGTCCTCGATGACCACGGGTGACGATGTGGATCGATACTGGCTGGCCCCTTCAGGTCGCACCAGCGCCGTAAAAGCATAGAAGCAATGACCACCCTCGGTGTATACGGTTCCAGGATCCCGGCGGACTCAGGCTGGCGGCTCGTCCATTCCAAGCTTTCGCCGCATCGCCAGGGTGATCGACTGGCGGGTGGCGGCATAGCCGGCCCAGGGGTCGGTGGTTTCATCCAGGCGTCGCGCCAGGTCGGCCAGGGTCCACTGCCCCGTTCCACGCAGCTGCTGCAATTCGTCACGGTGCACCGGCACCGAGACCGGCAGGCCTTCCCGGGCCCGCAGGGAATAGGCGCAGACCGTGGTCGCTCCCCGCCCGTTGCGCAGGTAATCGATGAAGATCCTGCCCACCCGGTTGCGCGGCCCGGACACCGCCGACAAGCGCTCGGGAAACAACCCCGCCAGGTGCTGGACCATTGCCTGGCTGAAGGCCTTGACCTCGTCCCAACCGGCCCGCCGCGCTAACGGCACCAGCAGATGCAGGCCCTTGCCCCCGCTGGTCTTGATAAAGGCTCGCAAGCCCAGCTCGTCAAGCAGCGCCAGGGTCAGCTGGCAGGCCTCGACCATGCTCTTCCAGGGCAACGTCGGGTCCGGATCGAGGTCGAGCACCAGGCGATCAGGCCGGTCGAAGTCCTTGCTGGTGGCGTTCCAGGTATGCAGTTCCAGGGTGTTCATCTGCACCGCGCCCAGCAGCGCTGGCAGCCCCTCGATGACCATGGCCGCCTGGCCTGCCTGGGCCTTGGTAAAGGTCCGCAAGCCGGGAATCGCCAGTTGCGCGGCGTGCTTCTGGAAGAACAGCTCTCCCGCCAGGCCTTGGGGAGCACGCACCAGCGCCACCGGGCGCTGCTGCAGGTGGGGCAGGATCCACTGCGCCACCCGGGCATAGTATTCGGCCACCTTAAGCTTGGTGGCACCGCTTACGGTATCGACCACACGCTCGCCATGGGTCATGCGCAAGCCATCGGCTGCTGGGCTGGCCGCTGGGGCTGGTGCCGCTCGCTCCAGGACCACGCCAGTGGCCGGCTTGTCATCGCGCAGGCCATGGAAGACACCGTGGCGTACCACCCCTTCACGGGTCATCTGGCTATAAGAGACTTGCGCCAGCAAGCGCGGCTGCACCCAGTGCACGGTGGCCGCAGGCACCCCCGCGGGCGCTTTATCCAACACCGGCCGGGATGTTTCCAACGGTCGCAACCGCTGGAGCAAGTGCTGGAGGGAAGCGCTGCTGAAGCCGGTGCCGACCTTGCCGGCGTAACGCAAGCCGCCCCGGTCCGGGTCGTGCAGCCCCAGCAACAGCGCGCCCAGGGCACTGCGGCTGCCCTTGGGATCGGTGTAGCCGAGGATCACGAATTCCTGGCGTTGCTGGCACTTGAGCTTGATCCAGTCGCCGCTGCGCCGACTGACATAGGGGCTGTCGGGGCGCTTGCCGATCAGGCCCTCCAGGTGCATCTGGCAGGCGCCGGCCAACAGCTGCTGCACAGGCTGGTCGAAAGTCTCGGAATAGCGCAGCGCCGCCGCGCGGTTGTTGGCCAGCAGTGCCTTGAGCGCAGCGCGGCGCTCGTGCAGCGGTCGCTGGCGCAGGTCCACGCCATTGAGAAAGGGCACATCGAACAGGTAGTAGAGGATGTCCTGGTCGGCCCCGGCATCGAAGGCGTTCTGCAAGGCCTGGAAGTCGGCCACACCGTCGGCATCCAACACCACCATCTCGCCGTCCAGCCATGCCGATTCCAGTCCCAGCTCGGCCAGGGCCCGGGCCTGGTTGGGCATCCTGGCCGTCCAGTCCAGGCCGCTGCGGGTCAGCAGTTGCACTTGCGTTCCTTCGATACGGGCCAGCATGCGGTAGCCGTCGAACTTGATTTCATAGAGCCAGTCGCCCGCCGGCGGCGTGTCCACCAAAGTGGCCAACTGCGGCTTGAGCGAGCCCGGTAACTCCTGGTACGTGGAGCGTGCCCTGCTCCCAGACCTGGGCCGGGAAGTGGACGCCGATGCCTGGCGCGGCGCCAGGGTGCGCGCGCTGAGCACGCTGTGCGGCTGCGCCTGGAGGATGTCGTACTCCGCTTCGGCACGGGCCTGGTCATCGGCGGACTTGACCAGCAGCCATTGTTCCTTCTTGCCTGCCAGGCGGGTACGAAACAGGTTCCACCAGCCTCCGAGCTTCTCGCCTTGCAAGCGAAAGCGCAGCTTGCCCCGGGCATAACCCTCGTGGGGGTCGCCCTCGGGAAACCAGCTGCCGCGGTCCCAGACAATCACCTCGCCCGCGCCATAGTGGCCTTCAGGGATATGCCCTTCGAAGCTGGCGTAGTCCAGGGGATGGTCCTCGACATGCACGGCCAGGCGGCGCACCCCGGGGTCCAGCGAAGGTCCCTTGGGAATGGCCCAGCTTTTCAGGGTGCCTCCCAGTTCCAGGCGAAAGTCGTAGTGCAGGTGGCTGGCATCGTGTTTTTGCACGCAGAACTGCAGGGCCTGCGCCGGCCTGCCACGGGGCCGACGGCCCACTGGCTCGGGGGTGGCCTGGAAGTCACGTTTATTGCGGTATTGCGATAGCGGTCTGGCCATGGCGCTGCTCCACGTGTGGCGTGCCCGATGGCCGACAAGGCCAGGGACCTGTAACGGTGGAGACGGTGCCCTGGGAGAAGTTCAAGGCACTTGCCGGCCAGGCCTACCGACGGTTGCCTGCTGCCTGGCCAGACCTGCCTGGACTAGGACGCCCGCCGTCGGGTGCGCTTGGCCGGCCTGTCCGGCTTGGCCTTGCCACCACCGAGGCTGCGCTTGAGCAGTTCGGTAAGGTCGAGGATATCGGCACTCTTGTCCTGCGCCGCCTGCCCCATGGGCACTGTGGCGATCCGGCCCTTGCGGGCCTTCTCCTGCACCAGGGCCATGATGCTGTCCGTGAAATCATCGTGATATAGCCCAGGCTCCCAGTGGCCGCTCAAGTCCTCCACCAGCCGCTTGGCCATCTGCAGCTCGCGCTTGTCGAGCTTGGGCCGAGTCACGCTGCTGTCCAACTCCAGCCCCGCAAGACTGCGTACTTCGTCGGGCCAACGCAGGGTGATCAACAGCAGTGCATCCTCCAGCGCCCGCACCAGGGCCAGGTGTTGCCGGGTATGCAGCACCACCCGGGCCAGCGCGACCTTGTCCGTGGCCTTCAGGGTTTCGCGCAGCAAGGCATAGACCTTGCCGCCGCGCCGATCGGGACTCAGGTAATAGGGCGTGTCGAATTGCTGCAGGGGAATCTCCGCGGCAGCGATGAAGGAGAAGATATCGATGGTCTGGGTGGCCGCGGGCCGGGCCTGGCGGATCTCGTCTTCGCCGAGCACCACGTAGCGCCCCTTCTGGTACTCGATACCCTTCACGATCTGCTGCGGCTGCAGTTCCTCGCCGCTGACCTTGTTGATCCGCCGATAGCCCACCGGCTCCAGGCTGCGCTTGTCCAGCCAGTCGAAATCCAGCCCACGGCTGGCGACCACGCTATTGAGGGACACCGGGATATGCACCAGCCCGAAGCTGATGGCGCCCTTCCAGATCGCTCGGGCCATGACGACCTCCTGCAAGGCAGTGACGGGAACATCCGCAGGACAACCTGCCCTGCGCATCTGGAAGATTCGACCGCAGGGGCAATACCCCGTTCCTAAGGATTCTCTGCGCGCCCTGCGCTAAGCGGGGCGCTTGAACAGGACGAATCCGGACATCAGGATCATGACAAGCCCGGTGACGATCCGGGCATTCAAGGACTCTTCGAACACCAGGACTCCCCAGAGAATGGCGAAGACCAGGTAGGTGTAGTCGAACGCGCCGATGATGCTGGGCTCGCCGATCTGGTAGGCCCTGGCGATACCGGTGCTGACCAGCACCATCAGCACCGCGAGCAAGACCATCAACGTCCAGTCGGCCAACTGCATGTACGACCAGTCGCCCAAGAGGAAACGCAATTGCCCCTGCTGTGGCTCCAGGGGCCCGGCCATGGCGATCAACAGGCTGCCGAGCAGGCCGCTGGCCAACAGCACCAGGTTCATCACCATGGCCAGCACCATGGCGTCCTCGTCCGCGCACTTGCCCTTGGTCACCACCGCTGCCAGGGCGTAGAGCATGGCCGCGAGGATCGGCAGTAAGGCATAGGAACTGAAGTCGTCCGCCGTAGGATTGAGGGTGACCAGCACCCCGGCGAACCCCAGGACGATGGAGAACCACTTGCGCGGGGTAATCCGCTCTTTCAGATAGATGGAGGAGAACAATGTGATGAACAGCGGTGTCGTATAGATGGCCAGCGCCGCCATGGTCAGGGTAATGAACGGCAAGGCGGCATAAAAAGCGATCCACATCAGGGCCAGCAGCAGCCCCCTGAGCGTCGCCCAGCCTGGGGACTGCGGCCATAGGCTGTCCTTGCCGTTGCGTAGCAGCACCAGCGCGGCCAGCATCACCACCGCCAGCAAGGAGCGGATGACATTGAGCTGCCATAACGAAATCTGCGCGCTTGCAGCCTTGATGATGGCATCCGAAACGGACAACAAGAAAACCGAACCGACCACTATGATGATGCTCTGACGGTTCTCCACGGACGAAACGTTCATGCTTGCGCTCCTGCTGTCTCCCTTCTGGATGTGCCGACAGATTCTGCTCACGCATCCAGCGCGGTTAAAGCGACTTGTGGTTAAGCAGGAGGAACCAAGGTTATGGACAATTTCAAACGCTCGCTCCCGCCCCTCTCCAGCCTTGTGCCCTTCGAGGCGGCCGCGCGCCTGCAGAGCTTCTCCAAGGCCTCGCAAGAGCTGAACCTGACGCAGGCAGCCATCAGCAAGCAGATCCGTGCCCTGGAGGAATACCTGGACGTCACCCTGTTCACCCGCAGAAATCGCGCGGTATTCCTGACCGCGACAGGCAGGGAATTTCGCGATGTAGTCAGATCCTCCCTGCTGGGGCTGGCCACCAAGACCGAGGAACTGCGCAAGAAACGGGACGCCCGGGAAGTCGCGCTGACGGTCCAGCTTTGCGAGGCCTTCTACTGGCTGACACCCAAGCTGGCGCTGTTCCACCAGCGATTCCCCGAAATCGACACTCGCCTGAACGCCTCCACCGTCCCCATCACCGAGGTCACCGAGAAGTTCGATATCGCCATCCAGTCCACCGGGCGCCCCTCGGGCGGCCATTCCCGGCTGTTCACCATCAGCGACGAGATCTTTCCGGTCTGCAGCCCGGGCTACTGGCAGCAGTTGCCTGCCGCGGCCCGGACCCTGGAGCACTTGGCCGAACTGCCACTGCTGCATCATTGGGTGGTTCCCCAGGACTGGATGACCTGGGCCCAGTGGCTGGCCCGCTACCGACTCGCGCTTCTGGACGAGACCCGGGGCAAGTTCTTCGACAGCTACCCGGTGATGATGCAGGCCTGTGTCGAAGGCTTCGGCTTCGCCCTGGGCTGGCGCCGCACCACCGAGAAAATGATCGACAACGGCGAGCTGATCTGCCCGTTCGAGCAGTCGATCAAGGTGGATGAGGCTCTGGCGGTCTACCAGTGGCAGAACAGCCCTCTGCGCGCGCGCAGCCGCAGCTTGCTGCAATGGCTGCGCCGTGTCTGCCAGGACTAGTGGCGACACTGGCGGCCAACCCCACAGGCATGGAGATTAGCTAGGCGCTGCGCTGGCCTTGCGATCACCCACGCCGCCAGACCACCGGGAACCAGTCTTCGCGCATGCGATCACCGTCGTTCAGGTCGATGCCGGGAAAGGGCGGCGAGGTACGCCCCGGGCGCTGGATGTAACGTACGTCGTCGCCCATGAACCGGGTGGAGAACGCCCGTCGACGGCCGCTCCCGGTGTTGCCGGCGGCGCCATGCACGGTGCGGAAGTCGAAGACGATGGCGTCCCCCGGTTGCAGCTCCGGGGAGAGTATCGGGTACTGGCCGTTGTCCACGTCCGGCATGTCCATGAACAGGCTCTCGCCGGTGTGGTCGTCGGTGGCGCCGTAGAAGTCCTGGTTGCTGGCCCAGCTCTTGGGCCGTACCGGCTTGGGCCAGCGATGCGAGCCCAGGACCACGCTCAGGGTGTTGCTGCGGGTCACCGGGTCCAGGGGAATCCAGTAGCTGGCCGTCTGCAAGCCGTCGACGCAGTAGTAAGGCAGGTCCTGGTGCCAGGGCGTGGGCTTGGAGGTGCCGGGCTCCTTGACCAGGATGTGGTCATGGAAGACCTGCACTTGTTGCGACGCCATCAACTGCCCGGCGATGGCCGCCGCCGGCGAGTTCAGCACGAAGTCCTGGAAGGCCGGGATACGCTGCCAGTTGCAGTAGTCCTCGAAGAAGCGCCCACCTTCGCCACTGCCGACGTTCTCGATGGCGAAGGCGCTGGGTTCGGCCAGGTTCTGCTCGAAACCTTCGCGCAAGCGCTCGATCCAGTCGCCAAAGACTCCACGCAGGACAATGGCGCCATCGCGCCGAAACTCTTCGATCTGCCGGTTCATCACATCAGCCTCTATTTGTTGTTTTAATGAAGCCCAGTATCGAGGCCCTGAACTTTTCCCGTAAACGACAGATTACTTATTCATCAATATAGGCACTTTATATAACCAACCGGTTGCCAGCCCCGGCGTTTGCCCAGTTAATAGCCCTGCCTGCCTCCCCCTCATCCATTGCCGGAACAGGAATACCGGCCCCTCGCGTTTCATCATCGGCAGTTGACACCCGAATAATAAGAACAATCAGGAGTGACTTGAGATGAACGATAAACAGCCCTCCATGCGGCGGGGCCTGAGCACCCGTCATATTCGTTTCATGGCCCTGGGTTCGGCCATCGGCACCGGGTTGTTCTACGGTTCCGCCGCGGCGATCCAATTGGCCGGTCCTTCGGTCCTGCTGGCCTACCTGATCGGTGGCGCGGCCATCTACATCATGATGCGCGCCCTGGGCGAAATGGCCGTGCGCGACCCGGTATCGGGGTCCTTCGGGCACTACACCAGCCAGTACCTGGGACGCTTTCCCGGCTTTCTCACCGGCTGGAGCTATGCCTTCTCGATGCTGGTGGTGTGCCTGGCCGACGTCACCGCGTTCGGTATCTACATGGGTTTCTGGTTTCCCGATACGCCCCGCTGGATCTGGGTCCTGGGCATCGTGTGCGGCATCGCCGCGCTGAACCTGTGCAGCGTCAAGGTCTTCGGGGAAATGGAATTCTGGCTGTCGCTGCTCAAGGTCACCGCCATTGTCTCGATGATTGTCGGTGGCATCGCAATCCTGCTGCTGGGCATCCAGCCCGGCGGTTCGGCCCAGGGCCAGTCCGGCTTCAGCAACCTGTGGAGCCATGGCGGATTCTTCGCCAATGGCATCGGCGGACTGGTCGCCTCGTTCACCGTGGTGATGTTCGCCTTTGGCGGCGTCGAGATGATCGGCGTCACCGCCGGCGAGGCCAGGGAACCGCAGCGGGCGATACCCAAGGCCGTCAACTCGGTACCGCTGCGGATCCTGCTGTTCTACGTGCTGACCCTATTCGTGCTGATGGCGATCTACCCATGGTCCAAGGTGGGTAGCGAAGGCAGTCCGTTCGTGCAGATCTTCAGTGCCCTGGGTATCGAGTCGGCGGCGGCCTTGCTGAACATCGTGGTGATCTCGGCGGCGATCTCGGCCATCAACAGCGATATCTTCGCCGCCGGACGCATGATGTACGGCATGGCCGAGAACGGCCAGGCGCCGACGAGCTTCGCCAGGTTGTCGCGTTTCGGGGTGCCCTGGATGACGGTCGCGGTCATGTGCGTAGCCTTGCTGATCGGGGTCCTGCTCAACTACCTGGCACCTGAGAATCTGTTCCTGATCCTGGTGGCGGTGGTGACCTTCTCCATCGTCTGGGTCTGGCTGATGATCCTGCTGTCGCAAGTCATGATGCGCCGGCGCATGACGCCCGAGCAGGTCGCCGCCCTGGTCTTCCCGGTGCCGCTCTGGCCGGTCGGGCCGGCCCTGGGCATCGCCTTCATGCTGTTCATCTTCGGCGTCCTGGCCTGGTTCCCCGATACCCGCACTTCGTTGTTCGTCGGGCTGGGCTGGCTGGTGCTGCTGTCCATCGGCTACTGGCTGTGCATCGCCCGGGGCGGCAAGCAGCCGGGCGCCGCGAGCAAGCCGGTCCCGGCCGACCCCGCGCCCTAGCAGGCAAACTGCTGGCTGGCCCACTCCTGGAAGGCCTGGGCCACCGGCGACGGGCGCATGGCGCTGGACTGAGCCAGCACCACCGGCTGCGGACTGACGGCCTCCAGCAACGGCCGACAGGCCAGGGGCTGGCCGTCATAGCTGCGATCGCCCACCGGCCGCGTGCAGGACAGCGCCACGCCATACCCATGGGCCACCAGGCCGCGCTGCATCTCGAAGGTCTGGGTCAGTTGCAATGACGCCGGCTGCAGGTCGTGTGCCCAGAACAACGACAGGAAGTACTCGCGGGTACGGGCGATGTCCTCCAGGATCAGGCACTCGGCGGCCAGGTCCACCAGAGAAACCTGCTCCTGGGCGGCCAGGGGGTGACCCACTGGCAGCAGCGCGTAGGGCATCAGGCGCTCCAGCACCCGGGCCTCGATATTCGGGCTCAGGCCGACACCGTAGGTCAGGGCCAGCTCCGCCTGCCCTTCCAGCAAGCGTCGATTGACGCCCGCCAGGTCGCTCTCGAACAGGGTGATCGAGACGTCAGGGTGACGCTGGCGAAAGCCCGCCAGCAGGCGTGGGGTGAAATACGGTCCCAGGTCCTGGAAGCACACCAGGCTCAGGTTGCCGCGCAGCCCGGCCTGGTGATCCTCGACGCCGACCATGGCCCCCGCCCGGCCCAGGATGTCCCGTGCCTGTTCCAGGCGCTTGCGGCCCGCCGGAGTCAACTCCATGCCCCGGCTGACCTGGCGATGAAAGAGCTTTTCGCCAAGTGCCGTCTCCAGTTGCGCGATCGCCAGGGACACCGAGGGCTGGGAGATGTGCATGGCCCTGGCAGCGGCGCTGACGCTGCCCTGCTCCGCGGCCGCGACAAAGTATTCGAGCTGGCGAAAGGTGAACCCGATCATCGGCCTGGCTTCCTGATTATTGTTTGCGGCGATGATACAGCGGCCCCGGCATCTATCGGCAACGCGCCCTCCTCCCCGATCCATCCATGTCGAAAGTACACAGCGCTGGCGTTGATTCGTGACTTCAAGTCAAAGGACTTTGGTGCGCCGACGGCTTAATCCGCCACCGGGCGGTGGCCATACTACGCCGCATCCAAGCGATCGCTGAGCCGCGGGCCATAAGCTGCGGCAGCCAACGCACCGATCATCGTACGCAACAATCACCAGGAGCAAATCCATGAGTATTCCATCCTTTGGCCTCGGTACTTTCCGCCTGACCGGCCAGGCGGTCATCGATTCGGTGAAGTCGGCGCTGGCCCTGGGCTATCGCGCGATCGACACCGCGCAGATCTACGGTAACGAAGCCGATGTCGGCCAGGCGATCGCCGAAAGCGGCGTAGCCCGCGGCGAACTGTTCATCACCACCAAGATCTGGGTCGACAACTACGCCGCCGACAAGCTGGTTGCCAGCCTGCGCGACAGCCTGGGCAAGCTGCGCACCGACTATGTCGACTTGCTGCTGATCCATTGGCCGGCCCCGGGCAACGGCGTCGAGCTGGCCGAATACATGGAAGCCTTGCTGGAGGCCAAGAAACTGGGCCTGACCCGCCAGATCGGTGTTTCCAACTTCAACATCGAACTGACCAGGCAAGCCATCGCCGTGGTCGGCAAAGAGCAGATCGCTACCAACCAGATCGAGCTCAGCCCCTACCTGCAAGGCGGTAAGCTCACTGCGTTCCTCAAGGAACAAGGGATCAGTGTCACCTCCTACATGACCCTGGCCTACGGCAAGGTGCTCAAGGACCCGGTATTGGCCGAGATCGCCGCCAAGCACCAGGCCACCGTGGCCCAAGTCGCCCTGGCCTGGGCGCTGCAACTGGGCTATGCGGTGATCCCGTCGTCCACCAAGCCAGAGAACCTGGCCAGCAACCTGCTCGCCCGCAGCCTGCGCCTGGACGAGCAAGACATGGCGCGTATCGCCACCCTTGAACGCAATGGCCGCGAAGTCAGCCCTGACGGCCTGGCGCCAATCTGGGACTGATGCCATGACCACGTCCCTCGAACGCCTGACCGCCGGTGGTTTCAGCATCGGCCTGGAAGCACCGCTGGACCATGACTGGACCCCGGCCGGCGACCAGGCCCGGCGCCAAGCTGGCCGCCTGCCCGGCGAGCCCGACCTCAAGCAGCATGCCTACCTGGCGCAACTGGCCGACCGCCTGGGTTTTCGCGCCCTGTGGATCCGCGATGTGCCGCTGTATGACCCGGCGTTCGGCGATGCCGCCCAAGTGTTCGAGGTGTTCTCCTACCTCGGCTACCTGGCCGGGGTCACCCGGGACATCCTGCTGGGTACCGCTGCCGTGGTCTTGCCGATTCGCGAGCCGTTGCTGACCCTGAAGTCGGCCAACAGCCTGCAACGCCTGAGCGGCAATCGCCTGCTGCTGGGCGTAGCCAGCGGTGACCGGCCGGTGGAGTACCCACTGTTCGGGCGGGATTTCGAGGGGCGCGGCCATACCTTCCGCGAGCAGGTCGCCCTGCTCAAGGACGGCGCCAACGGCCACCTGCCCGAGGGCATGGCCGTGCTGCCAGCCAGTACCTCGCCCCTGCCCTTGCTGGTGGCGGGCCTGGCCCAGCAAAGCCCGGCCTGGATCGGCAGCCACATGGATGGCTGCCTGGCCTACCCCGGACCCCCCGAGGACCACCAGCGACGCGTTGCCGCCTGGCGCTCGGTGGCGGGCAACAAGCCCTACAGCAGTTTCATCCACCTGGACCTGGCCGAACGTGCCGACGAACCCCTGCGCCGCTGGCGCTTCGGTTTCCATGGTGGCCGCAACGCGCTGATCGCCGAACTCAATGCCCTGCGCGCAGCCGGCGTCGACCATGTCGGCCTGCACCTGCGACGCAACGTACGACCACTGGATGAAACCCTGCGGGAGATCGCCGAGTACGTACTGCCACCATTCCATGCCACTGCTGCGACTGCATCCCACCCACAACCGGAGGCCATTTCATGAGCAGTTCCACCCTGGTGCCGGCCTTCGCCGGTCGTAGCTACCAGGTCGCCTACGACGGCCTGGTAGCCCATAACATCTATGCAAGCGATGGCCTGAGCATTCGCTACGCCATCGTCTCCGGCCCCTACGCCGGAGCCAGCGGCGAAGCCGCCTGCCAATGGCGACAAATCGCCGACGGCGTCTACGTGATCTCCTGGCAAGAAGCCGACGGCGCCACCGTGGTACATGTCGACGACTTCGCCCGTGGCCATTCCCAGGCCTTCTTCACCGCCAGCGACCTGAGTTTCTATCGCATGCAGGGCTCCTTGACCGCCCTCGCCAGCCAGGAGTGCGCACAATGAAACCCGGACGCGTTCTCTTCGCCCTGGCCATCGGCGCCTTCGGTATCGGCACCACCGAATTCACCCCCATGGGCCTCTTGCCAGTCATCGCCGAAGGCGTCGGCGCGAGCATTCCCAGCGCCGGCATGCTGGTCACCGCCTATGCCATCGGCGTGATGGTCGGCGCGCCGATCATGACCCTGTTGTTCAGCCGCTTCGGCAAGCGCGCGGCACTGATGATGCTGATGGGCATCTTCACCCTCGGCAACCTGCTCTCGGCCCTGGCGCCGGACTACTACACCCTGCTCGCCTCGCGCCTGGTCACCAGCCTCAACCATGGCGCCTTCTTCGGCCTCGGTGCGGTGGTGGCGGCCAGCGTGGTGCCCAAGGACAAGCAAGCCAGCGCCGTGGCCACCATGTTCATGGGCCTGACCATCGCCAACATCGGCGGTGTGCCGGCGGCCACCTGGCTCGGCCAGCAGGTCGGCTGGCGCATGGCTTTCGCCGGTACCGCGGTGCTGGGCCTGCTGGCCATCGCCGCACTGTGGTACGCCCTGCCCAAGGGCGAGCGTGGCAGCGTGCCTCATGTCCGCCGTGAACTGGCGGTGATCGCCCGACCCAACGTGCTGCTGGCCATGGCCACCACGGTGCTGGGCGCTGGCGCCATGTTCACTCTCTATACCTACGTGGCTCCGGTGCTGGCGCAACTGACCGGTGCCTCGGACCGCTTCGTCACCCTGGGCCTGGTCCTGATCGGTGTCGGCTTCACCCTGGGCAACAGCCTCGGCGGGCGCCTGGCCGATTGGTCGCTGGATGGCTCGGCACGGCTCTTCCTCGGCGTGCTGGCGGTGATCATGGTGTCGATGCCGCTGGTACTGGGCAATCATGTCACCGCCGCCCTGGCGCTGCTGGTCTGGGGCATGTTCACCTTCGCCGTGGTGCCGCCGCTGCAGATGCGGGTGATGATCGCCGCGGCCGAAGCGCCCGGCCTGGCCTCGTCGATCAACGTCGGCGCCTTCAACCTGGGCAATGCGGTGGGTGCCGCGCTCGGCGGTGCCGTCATCAGCCAGGGCCTGGGCTACGCCGCGGTCCCGGTGGCCGGCGGCCTGCTGGCGGCGGCGGGGCTGTTGCTGGTGTGGCTGGGCGGACGGCGCCAGGCCAGCGATGCCGCCGCCGACCTGGCCTGACGCCTGAGCCAGGAATCCCCGTTGAGCGCCGGGGATGCGATCCGGCTTGAGGCAAGAGTTCCCCCTTTCCTTGAGCCGGCCCAGGGACGGATTGCGCCAATTCTCCGAGAATTGTGCCTTATCCTGCAAACGAGCACAGGAATGGATCTCGCTACGGATAAGATTCGCAGATCACCTCTACCGATCAGTGATCAGCCATGAATACCAGCGCGCTCAAGGAAATCACCCAGCTCGTCGCTCGCCATGCCGTCGGCGAAGGAGTCCACTGCACGGCCAACCACAGCCTGGAAGTGGCCCGCCATAGCACGTGCCAGACGGCGCTGCGCTGCCCGCAGTCGCCGTCCTTTGGCATGGTGGTACAAGGCCGCATGAGCATCCAGTTGGGAGAAACGATCCGCCACTTCGCCCAAGGCGACTACCTGTTCGTGTCATTCGACGTTCCCGTGGCCTTCCACGTCGTCGAGGCCAGCGAAGACCAGCCCTGCCTCAGTCTTGGCATGGCGATCACCCCCGAGCGCCTGCACGAGGTGCTCGCCCGGATGGACATTCCGCCCCATCCTTCGACCACCCACGAGGCGTGCAGCGTGGTAGTCGATCGGCTGAACCCCGGACTGCTCGACGCGACACTGCGCCTGCTGCGTCTGCTGGATGCTCCTGGCGATATCCAGTCGCTGGCGCCCCTGATCGAGCAAGAAATCATCTATCGACTGTTATCCAGCCCCTATGGCCGCCGCCTGCTGCAACTGGCGGTGGTGGACAGTTCGACCAATGGCATCACCCGGGCGATCGACTGGCTGCGCAAACACTACATGCAACCCTTGCGCATACCGGAACTGGCCGACCAGGTGGGAATGAGCGAGTCCTCGCTGCATCATCACTTCAAGGCCATCACCGGTCTCACCCCCATGCAGTATCAAAAGCAGTTCCGCCTGCACGAGGCACGTCGGCTGATCCAGATCGAACGCCATAACATCGGTAATGCGGGGTTCGCGGTCGGCTACCAGAGCCGCTCGCAGTTCACCCGCGAATACAGCCGGTTCTACGGCGTATCGCCATTGCAGCACCTGAGGGACAGCGAGGCTTGACCGGCACTTGCCTGCGATACGGCCCTAGCTCCGACGTGACGGCCAGGGCATTGCAAACCTCCAGGGCCGGTTGCGCGTACGCCGCGGCAACCGGCCTTGACAAGCTACAGGCCGTGGTCGGCTTGCCCCATGCTGCTCTGGCCATGCTGGACCAATTTGCGCCCGGACAGCTTGCGCAGGCCGACATAGAACACCGGCGTCAGGAACAGGCCGAACAGCGTCACGCCGATCATCCCGGCAAGCACCGTCACCCCCGTGATGGAACGCACCTCCGCACCGGCACCCTGGGAGAACACCAAAGGAATGGTCCCGGCGATGAAGGCGATCGAGGTCATCACGATCGGACGCAGGCGCAAGCGGCACGCCTCCAGGGCGGCCTCGACTATCCCCTGCCCCTGGAACTCCAGTTCCCGGGCGAACTCGACGATCAGGATCGCGTTCTTGCAGGCCAGCCCCATCAGCACCACCAGCCCCACCTGCACGAAGGTATTGTTGTCGCCGCCGAACAACTTCACTCCGAACAATGCCGAGAGCACGCACATCGGCACGATCAGTATGACCGCAAGCGGCAGGGTCCAGGATTCATACAGCGCAGCGAGTACCAGGAAAGCCAGGAGGATCGCCACCGGGAAGACCACTAGCGCAGCCTTGCCCTGGATGGACTCCTGGAAGCTCATATCGCTCCATTCGAACTCGAAGCCGTTGGGCAATACCTGTTTGGCGACTTCGGCGATCTTGTCCATCGCCTGTGCCGAAGACAGTAGCGCCGGATCGGCTTCACCCGAGAAGTCCGCGGCCGGATAGCCGTTGTAGCGCAATACCGGATCAGGACCGTAGGTCTGGCTGAGCTTGATCATCGAGGCGATCGGTACCATCTCGCCCCGTTCGTTGCGTGCCTGCAGGTTGCCGATATCCTCGACACGCTTGCGGAAGTCGCCTTCGGCCTGGGCATATACCCGCCAGGTACGGCCAAACAGGTTGAAATCGTTGACATAGGCGGAGCCCAGATACACCTGCAGCGTCTGGAACAGGTCCGCCAGAGCCACGCCCTGGGCCTTGGCCTTGATGCGATCGACCTCGACATCCAGTTGCGGCACGTTGGACTGGTAGCCCGAGAACGGAAACCCCATGCCCGCCTCCTTCATCAACGCCCCCTGCAACGCGCCGGTGGCTTGCTGCAAGGCACCATAGCCGGCTCCGGCGCGGTCCTGGACGAACAAGGAATAACCGGCCCCGGAACCCAGGCCGAGGATCGGCGGAGGGTTTATCACGAAAGCCATGCCCTCCTGCATGCCATTCATCCTGGCCTGGATATCACCCATGATTTGCTTGGCGCTGCGCTGGCGCTCGTTGAAGGGCTTGAGAATCACGTAGGCCACCGCATAGTTCGGGGTGTTGGTCTGCTGGATCGGATTGAAACCAGCGAACGTCAGCACATGGGCAACGCCTTCGGTGGCCAGGGCACTCTTGCCCAGTTCGTTGACGACCGCATCCGCGCGACTGATGGAGCTGCCCTCGGGGAGCTTCACCACGCCCATCAGGAACAGCTTGTCCTGGGTCGGGATGAACCCCCGGGGCACCTTATCGAACAACAGGCCCGTAGCCGCCAGCAGCACGCCATAGACCACGAACGCAGCGCCGCGCCGCTTGAGGATGCGCGACACCGCTCCTTGGTAGTTGTGCGAGCTGGCCTCGAAAAACCGGTTGAATGGCGCGAACAACCAGCCGAAGGTACGGTCGATCCCCCTGGAGAGCGCATCCTTGGGTGCATCGTGGCCACGCAGGAGCATGGCCGCGAGTGCAGGCGACAGCGTCAGCGAATTGATCGCCGAGATCACCGTGGAAATGGCGATGGTCACGGCGAATTGCTTGTAGAAGGTACCGGTGACGCCGCTGAGAAAGGCCATGGGCACGAATACCGCGCACAGCACCAGGGCGATCGCGACTATCGGCCCGGACACCTCCTTCATCGCCTGATGCGCGGCGGCCAAGGGCGTGAGGCCCCCACCGATATTGCGCTCGACGTTCTCGACCACCACGATGGCATCGTCCACCACGATGCCGATCGCCAGCACCAGGCCGAACAAGGTCAAGGTGTTGATCGAAAAGCCCAGCACATGCAACACCGCGAACGTGCCGATCACCGATACCGGCACCGCTATCAGCGGAATGATCGAGGCGCGCCAGGTCTGCAGGAACAGGATCACCACCAACACCACCAGTACGATCGCCTCGGCCAGTGTCTTGACCACCGCGTCGATGGCTTCGCGCACGAAAATGGTCGCATCGTAGTCCGACCGGTAGTCCATGCCGGGAGGAAAGCTTTTCTTCAGCTCGTCCATCTTGGCGATCACGTCGCTGCGCACCTCCAGCAAGTTGGCGCCTGGAGCCTGGAATACACCGATGATCGGAGCTTCCTGGCCTTCGAGCCGGGTACGCAACGTGTAGTCGCTGGCCCCCAATTCGATACGCGCGACATCGGACAGGCGCACCACTTCACCGTTCGGACCAGTCTTGAGCACAATGGCGCCGAACTCGGCGGACGTGCGCAGGCGGCCCTGGGCATTGATCGCGATCAGAAAATCGCTGCCGCCCCGGACGGGCTCGGCACCGAGCTGGCCAGCCGAAACCTGCAGGTTCTGATCCTGTATCGCACGTACCACATCGCCCGCGGTCAGGCCACGCGAGGCGACCTTGCCCGGATCGAGCCAGACACGCATCGCATAATCGCCGCTACCGAAGAAACGCACCTGGCCGACGCCCGGGATACGGGAAAGCTGGTCCTTGATCTTGATGTTGGCGTAGTTGCGCAAGTACAGACCGTCGTAGCGTCCGTCCGGGGAGACCGGGGTGATCATCAAGGCGAAGCTCGGTGACTGCTTCTGCGTCGTCACGCCCAGCGCGACCACCGCCGCAGGCAAGCGCGACTGAGCCTGGGCCACGCGATTTTGTACATCCACCTGGGCCTTGTTGGGATCGGTGCCGGGTTCGAAGGTGATCGTCATCATCATGACACCATCGGAGCCGGCCACCGACTTCATGTACATCATGCCCTCGACGCCATTGATCTGCTCTTCCAACGGTGCCGCGACGGTCTCGGCGATCACCTTGGGGTTGGCGCCGGGATAGGTAGCGGTGACGACGACTGTCGGCGGTACTACCTCGGGGTATTCACTGACCGGCAACAGGGGTATGGCGATCAGGCCCACCAGGGAAATGACCACCGATAGCACCGCAGCGAAGATCGGGCGCTCGATGAAGAATCTGGAGAAATTCATTGGCAGCCTTCCTCACTTCGCCGTGATCGAACTGGCTGCGCCCATGGTCACCGTGCTGGCGTCCACCGGCGCACCGGGGAACAGGATCTTCTGCAAGCCGGCGACGATGACTTTGTCCTCTGGCGCGAGCCCGTCCTGCACGATGCGCAGGTCGTCTGCGAAACCGCCAAGCGTGACGTCTTTGCGCAATGCCTCGTTCTTCGCACCCACCACATAGACGTACTTGCGATCCTGATCGGTGAGGATGGCCTTGTCATCGATCAGCATGGCGTTGAATTCGCCGCTTCCCTGGAGCCGTACCCGGGCATACAAGCCTGGAAACAACAAGCGCTGGGGATTGGCGACCACCGCGCGCAACGTGATGGTGCCAGTGGCGGAATCCACCTGGTTGTTGACGAAATCAACCACCCCGGCATGGGGAAAACTGCTGTCGCTGGCCAGGCCAATGCGTACCGGATTGGCCGAGGCGCTTCGCTGGCCACTGCGGGCCAGCGCCATGTAGCGCAGGTAGCTCTGTTCGTCCGGCTGGAAGTAGACATAGAGCGGGTCCTGGGAGATCACGCTGGTCAATACGCTCTGGTCGGCCTGGACCAGGTTGCCGACGGTCAGCATGGCCCGGCCGACTCGCCCGGCGATAGGTGAACGGACCTCGGTGAAGCCCAGGTCGAGCTGGGCGCTGGCCAGCGCCGCTTCTGCTGCACGCACATCGGCGGCGCCTTGGGCCGCGGCGGCGCGGCGGGTATCGAATACCTCGCGCGAAATCGCATTGACCGCCACCAGCACCTGCGCCCGCTGTTCTTGTACCCGCGCCAGCTCTGCGGTTGCTCGCGCTCGGGCGAGTTGCGCCAGGGCGTTGTCATAGGAGGCCTTGTACGGCCGCGGGTCGATCCCATACAGCAGGTCGCCGGGCTTGACCTCGTCACCCTCCTTGAAGGCGATGCGCTCTATGTAGCCGCTGACCCGCGCCCGTACCTCGACCGCATCGGTGGCGGCTATGCGCCCACTGAACTCGTCCCACTGGCGCACCGGCTTGACCACCACCCGGGCCGCGCTGACCTGGGCCGCCGGAGGGGCTCCCGCTTGGCCGCCGTCGTCGCTGCACGCCGTCAGCGCCACGGCGATCGAGGCGATGACGACCAGGGAAGTCCCCGGTCCCAATGAAGTCCAATATCGCTTTAGGTCAGGCACAACCATCTCCTTTGAGTGATTTCGGAGCGCGCCAGGCCCTGCGCCGGCATCAGTAGATGCAACGTTGCTGCGAGACACGGGCGGGGTCGAAATCGAAAGAGGGAATGAAATAAAAGTTGCGCAGGACGCAACTTGCACAATTGGAAAGCCTGGCTGCTGGCTTCAGCTGGCCTGCTTTGGCTTTCGGCATGTGCACGATGCCATTGGGGTCTTTGCTAGGGTTACATCGATTCCACGAAAGCCGTGCCTGATCCTGCAAGCGGATGCAGGAACGCCCCTACTGCCTGGCTTGACCGCAGGCGTATAGACGCCCTGCGAGGATGGGCCCAGGACGAGGACGAGTCCGGACACGGCTGCCCGGATTCGCTTGCGGGCCGCTCAGGGCCCGGGCGCCCTGGCAGGCGCGGCTCCCAGCCCGGTGATGTAGTCGACCAGGGCCTGACATGGCCGATCACCGACCATTGACGGCGCGAATGGGCTGCCAACATAATGCGACTATTCAGTCCGATTATTAAGCACTTTCCCATGGCCCGTACCCGCAACGAACAACTGCATGAACAGCGCCGCGAACAGATCCTGTTGGCGGCCGCTCGTGTCTTCAAGGAAAAGGGCTTCCATGGCGCTCGCACCGAGGACATCTGCCAGCGGGCGGGCATGAGTGCCGGGGCGGTGTTCCGTTATTTCCGTGACAAGCGCGAGATCATCGATGCGATCGTCGAGATCGAGACCGAGCGCTACGCCAGCCAGATCCGGCAGTTGCTCAGCAAGGAAGGCCTGCATGCGCTGGCCAGGATCAGTGCCGAGGAACTGCTGGCCGAACTGCATTCGGGAGAACTGGACCTCAGCCTGGACAGCTGGCTGGAAGTGACCCGTGGCAACCAGCACAGCCGGATGATCGATATGGATCAGCGGATGCGTAACGAACTGGGCGAACTCCTGGCCAGCGGTCAGCGTGAAGGCTGGATTCGCCCCGAGCTGTCACCCCAGGGCGCAGCGGGCCTGGTGTTTTCCCTGTTCAGCGGCCTGTGGCTGGAACTGAGCCTGGGCCTGGCCATCGATGCCAATCAGGCTGCAACAGCCATGGGCGACTTCGTCCGGACCTATTTGTTGACTCCTCAATCCCAATGACACCCAGGATCGCCACACTATGTTGAACCCTCGCAAGCGCCTCTCCCCCGCCCGTGCCCGGGGAGGCCAGGACACTGTCGAAAAACGCCCCTCGCCGATGGGCTTTTTTTTGCCAAATAGCGAGACGAAGTACTCCGTTTATTTATCACCAGCCCAGCTCAAGATCCACCATTGGCTGCTGATCGCACTGGCCGTCCTCCTGCTCAGCGCCTGCACGACTCCCCAAGTCACGCGCTCGGGCCAGGCCAGGAGCTACCAGGGCCTGCAGAAGATCGGTGAACACGGCATGGGTATCATTCCCCAGGCCGCTCGCGGCGGACACTATGCCCAGGTCCTGGTGGCACCGCTGCAAGTAGCATCGGCAGTCGCCCTGCAGGTCACTCCCGAGGTAGCGCTGGACGTCGAACGCACCCTGCGCCAATCCCTGGAAGCCGAGTTGAGCCGTAGCTTCATGCTCACACCGCGCAACTCCAGCGCCGACACCCTGATAGTCAAGGCCCGCATCACCCGGGTCGCTGAAGCCTCGCCGCTCATCAATGCCATGACCACCCCGCTGCTGGGCCCGGTGAAGAACGGTGGACTGTCCGTGGAGTTCGAGGCGATCGATGGCCGCAGCGGGCAACAACAGGCCTTGCTGCTATTGGCCGACGATGCCGGGTTCACGGACCTCCTCGACAGCTACCAACGCGCCGCCCATGCCCAGGCCCTGGCGCGAAAGTTCGCCGCTGAAGCGGCAGGCTTTTTCTCTCCACTCGGGCGTGCTGCCCGCTAAGACGAATCGGTGCAAGGAGCGGCGCTGGTTCGCCGCGGCCTGGTAACGAGAGGTTGGACATGAAAGAAAAAACCACGGGGTTGCGCAAGAAACTTGGCTTGTCGCTGTTGGCACTGGTGTTGCTTTACTGGATCGCACTGCCTATCTTGCCGTTCCTCGAAATACCCCATAAGGCCCTGGTCATTCCCACCCTGGCGCTGTTCGGCGAGCTGCTGACCCTGGCGGTCATGGTCATCCTCGGCAAGGAATACTGGGGACAGCTCAAGCATGGGGCCCGGCAATTGTTGCGCCGCCCCGGAAAACAACCGCCAACCACGGACGACAAGCAAACACCATGAACCAGTCCCCTGCCCTCGACGCCCGCATGGTTTGCCAACGCCTGCGCGAAGCCGCCCTGGGCACCCATCGGCTACAGGTGCTGGGCCGGCAATGCGAGACTGATCCGCTCAGGGTGGATATCGAGGGTTGGCGCCTGGTGCTGGAACTGGACGGCGGGCGCTTGCTGCACTGCCAGAGCTGCCAGGCCCCCGGAGGGCGGCAATGGCAGCTCGAGACCCGGCAACGCTTCGGTACCGACCCGGTCAGCCTGCTCAGCACCTGGGAACTGGCCCGGATCGAACACCTGCTCGAAACGGCGGGGTGAATCCGCCCCGGGCATACCGGGGCGACTCATTTCAGCCGGTTACAGGCAATCCTGGGCGGCCCGGGAAAAGTTCGAGGGCGTAAAACTCGACGCCAGCAAATGGCGCTCGTACAGGAATACCTTGCCGCCATTGGGCGCCTTGTACGCCTCCAGCACGTTATTGGCCGCCACTTTGCTGGGCACTACGATCCGGTAGCTGCGCTGGGTCTGGGAAACCGTGGGGGCCAACGCCTGCTCACGCAACTTGGGCACTACACAATCAGCATATTGGGCAGGAGTCTTGTTCGTCTGCATGACCAGGGTCGGGTCGTTCGGGGCCGTGGCGCAGGCGCTCAGCAGCAGGGAACCTAGGGTCAAGGCGACAACGGGGGCAACACGCATCGGTGAAATCCTGGAAAAGTCTGGTTCGTTGCGCAGCGGTTCAGCGTCACGGCGCTGCCGCTGCGTTCATCAATGGACTCCAGACGCCAGGGGGTGGCGTCTGTGACGGCGGCGATTTTCCCTGATTGGCGGGCGCAGCAGAATAGGTGTTTCTTGATTGTCACTATTACTTGAACCGATAGTTACGCCACATGCAGACTGCCTGACAGCCCGAATACAACTAGAAAAGGAAATCCCCGTGCGAACTTTTGACCTGATTCGTGATGCCGTCCTGCCGGAATTCCGTGAGCGAGTGGCCGATTATCTCGTCGACTACGAAACCGCCCTGGGCGATAGCGCTACCGATCCGCAAGCGCGACGCGCCGTTGCCTACCAGTTGCGTGGCTACCTGCGCGGCTTGAACACCACCCGGGTCCTGGGCATGGCCGACTGGGAAGAACTCGACCGGCGAGTGGTGGCGTCCTGGCTGAGCCAGCCGCCAGCCTGAAGTCCCCTGCACAGCCAGACGCGTTCGGCGGCAGCCCGTCACAGGCCGCCGCCGGGTGCGCAAACCCTAGGCTCCGGACTTGCTGGCGGCCAGGTAGGCCCCCAGGCGCCGCCCCATCTCCTCGCCCAAGGCCTGCAACCCACTCATGGGCCGAACCATGACCTCGAACTCGACGATCTTGCCCTGCTCATCGAAGCGGATCATGTCGATCCCCTTGAGCTGCCGGTCGCCGACCCGTGCGCTGAACTCCAGCACCACGCTCAAGCCGTCGGCCGTGGCCAATTGTCGGTGGTAGGCAAAATCCTCGAAGACTTGCAGCACCGTGCGCAAGATGCTCGCCACCATGGGAGCCCCGGGATAGGCAGTGTGGGCCATGGGCGAGCGGAACAGCACATTGGCGTCGAGGATCTCGGGCAGGCCGCCGAGATCCTCGCGCTCGACCATGGCGTGCCAGCGCTTCAGGGAAGCGTCGGCCTGGGGATGCAGTTTCAATTCGGACATCGGATTCTCCTATCCAGCTTCAAGGGTACGGCTCAGGAAGCCTCGACCCCGGTCGGTCCGGGAGCGAGGGCATTGCAGACGCCCACCGACGCGGCAACGCGTTGGCGCAGCGAGGTCGCGGGCAGCTCGGCCCAGATCCGGTAGGCCGGCGCCCCGGGATGAAAATCGTCAGCGGCCAGCAGGCTGGCATCCATACGGCCCCTGGACCAGCAGCAGCCTGGACAGGTTCTCGATCATGAATCATGCATCCGATGGCGGCCGTAGCACGCAGGCTACGGCGCGATCTTAACAGCGTCAAGATTCTTCATCATGCTAAGATTCGCCGCGCTCCAGCCCTGCGTCCGACCTTTTCGAGCCCTGTATGACCAAGAATTCCCCGCGCTCCCGCGACTCCTACCACGTGGGCAACCTGGCGCCACAGCTGCTGGACGCCGCCCGGACATTGCTCGAGGAAGTCGGCCCGACCCGGTTGTCGCTGCGGGCGGTGTCCGAGCGGGTCGGCGTCAGCTCCACCGCCGTCTATCATCACTACGCCAACCGCACGCAACTGATCGGCAGCCTGGCGGCCCAGGGGTTTCGCGAACTGGCGGCGGTGCTGGTACACAAGGACCGCGATAGCGGCGGCGGGCAACGATTGCGCAGCGCCTGCCTGAGCTATTTCAGCTTCGCCCGGGGCAATCCCGCGCTATACCAGCTGATGTTCGGCCCGGAGTTCGCCGGCGGCGACATGCCGCCGGAGCTCGGCAGCGCCCGCGAGCAGGCCTTCGGTGAACTGCGGCGGATCATCGCCGGCCTGCTGGAGCAGGACGTGCAGAGCGCCGAGGTACGCCGTGCCGCCCTTGCCGGTTGGTCCTACACCCATGGTCTGGCCTCCCTGGTGATCCATGGGGTGCTGGACTTTCCCGAGGGCACCAGCGACGAGCGCTTCGTCGACAGCACCCTGCAAGGCCTGCAACAGCTGTTTCGCGCCAGCAGCCCGGGCTGAGCCCCAGGCGATCAGGGGCAAAATCCCCCTGGAGCGATATTTTCCCGGCCGAAGCGGTCATTTCCGTTGAAGCCAACGACTATTTCTGCACAATGCGTGCAACTGAAAACTGAACTAGAGGCCCACTGATGCTCTTGACCCCTCAAGACGAACGACTCATCAAGGCGCTGGCGCAGGCCATCGTCGACCGTCCGCGGGCGACCCTCAAGGAGCTGGCGGAACTCGCCGGAGTGAGCAAGGCCACCCTGCACCGCTTCTGCGGCACGCGCGACAAGCTGCTGCAAATGATGGAAGACCATGGGCAAGGCGTGCTCAAGCGCATCATCGACGGCACCGACCTGCAACATGACGAACCCGTGGCGGCCCTGCGCGCGTTGGTCAGCGAACACCTGGCCCATCGCGAGATGCTGGTGTTCCTGCTGTTCCAGTACCGTCCCGACACCATGCTCAACGATGGCGAGGACGAGCGCTGGCAGTTCTATACCGATGCCCTGGATGCGTTCTTCCTGCGAGGCCAACAGCTGGGGGTGTTCCGTATCGACATCACCGCCCAGGTGTTCACCGAGCTGTTCCTGACCCTGATCTTCGGCATCGTCGATGCCGAGCGCCGTGGCCGCGCGGCCAGCGCCAACTCGGCCAATGTGGTGGAGCAGATGTTCCTCCACGGCGCCATCGCCACCAAGCCAGCCTGAGCCCCCGCCCCTCGCTCCACTGCCTGGTTGGAGCATAAAAAAGCCCCGCGGCCCTAGGGCCAACGGGGCAAAACTGGCTGGTTGCGGCCAACCAAAGGAGCTGGACCGGCAAATCCATCCGTACCATGGCCCCTGGCAGAGCGACGCGGCCATGGCACTTCGTGCTGTTGGAGCCCGAGGGACGGTGTCAGCGCCTTCCCTGCACACACGGATTGCCGATGAAACGCCCGGAGCGGTTCCGGACTGGAGCGAAGATACTTTCATGGCGCCATTGAGTCAATATTGACTCACATGAATCATAAAAATACCCGCCGCGCCTGTCCCCTGAATACCACCTCGCTGCTCAGTCCAGCTCCTTGCCAGCCGTTTCAGGCGCCAGCTTCAACCCCGCCAGGCACAGCATGATCGCCGCGAACATGTACCAGGCCGGAGCATTGGGGCTGCCCGTAAGGCTCACCAGGCCAGTGGCGAACAGCTGGGTAAAGCCGCCGAATACCGCCACTCCGAGGCAATAGCAGATGGACATGCCGCTGGCCCGTATGCGCGCCGGGAACAGCTCCGGCAGCAGCGCCATGTTGGGCACTATGGTGTAGGTCAACGGGATACTGAGCAGCGTCACCAGCGCCAGCAGCACACCGATATGCGGGTGCTGGTTGATCAGCAGGAACGCCGGGTAGATCGCCAGCAGCAGGATAGGCAATGGCCAGAAGATCGACTTGCGCCGGCCAATGCGATCGCTCAGGCGACCGGCATGGGCCGACAGCAGCAAGGGCGGCAGGCAAGCGAAGATAGCGGCCCAGGTGGCGATTCCCAGGGGCATGTGCAACACACTGATGGCATGGTTAGCCAGGTAGAACTGGATGGTGTAGATCGGCACCGTGGCGCCGATCACCAGCAGTACTCCCGCCGCCAGTTGCCGGGGATGACCCAGCAGCAGCTTGAAGGAATGGGCGGCGGTCTCGCCGTGGCGCTCCCGTTGACGGTGCACCGGGGTCTCCGGCAAACGGTGGCGGATGTATTCGCTTATCGGAATGGCCAGGATGCCGATGGCGAACACCAGCCTCCAGCCCCAGCTGTCCATGGACTCGGCGCTCAGCAGGTTGCTCAGGCTCATCACCAGTACACCGCCAAAGACGATGCCCAGGCTCTGGCTGAAGGTTTGCCAACTGCAGTAGTAGCCCCGTGAATGCTTGTCCGCATACTCCATCAGCAAGGTGGTGGAACTGCCGATCTGCCCACCCACGGCGAAGCCCTGGATCAGCCGCGCGATGATGATCAGCGCCGGCCCGAACAGGCCGGCCTGGGCATAGGTCGGTGCCACGGTGAACAACAGCGAGCCCGTGGCCATCAACCACAACGTCAGGCGCAACGCCGCCTTGCGTCCGGCGTGGTCGGCATACAGGCCGATGACCAGGCCACCCAGCGGGCGCATGACGAAGCCGGTGCCGAACACGGCCAGCGACAGCATCAATGGGATCAGCGAATCATCGCCGAAGGGAAAGAACAGCCGCGCCATCAGGGTCGCCAGCATGCTGTAGACCAGGAAGTCGTAGAACTCCAGGGCGTTGCCCAGGCAGATGGCGGCAATCGCTCGAGGGTTCCTCACCAAGGGTGGGGCATGGCCGGTATCGGTGATGGGGTTGATGGTTGTTTTTGTTGTTGTCATCGATGGTTCCTCTCAGGGTGTTCGGTTCAGGTCAGGAAACGCTGGGCCAGGCGCACCCAGAAACTGGCCCCCAAGGGCAAGGCCTGATCGTTGAAGTCGTATCCGGGGTGGTGTACCTCGCAACTGCCGGCGCCATCGCCGTTGCCGATCAGCAGATAGCAGCCGGGCACGCGCTCCAGCCAGAAGGCGAAATCGTCGCTGGCGCAGATCGGCCGCATGTCCGGCACCAGGCCCTCCTCGCCCAGCCAGTCGCGGATCACCTGGGCGGCCAGTGCGCTGGCGCCCGGGTCGTTGACCAGCACCGGATAACCCTCGCCGAAGATCACCTCGGCCCTGGCGCCGAAACCGCTGGCATGCAGCTCGGCCAGGCTCTTGATCCGCTGCCTGAGCATCTGCCGGACCGCAGGTTGCAGGGCCCTGACGCTCAAGCGCAGTTCTGCGCGTTGCGGTATGACGTTGGCCGCGTCGCCAGCCAGGAAGGCCCCGACGGTGACGATGGCGGTCTCGCTGGGCGGCGCGTTGCGCGAGACCAGGCTCTGCAGGGCCATGACCAGCGAGGCGCCGATCACTACCGGATCCTGGGTCTTGTCCGGCATCGCACCGTGGCCGCCGGCCCCGTGGATCAGGATCACGATGTTATCGGTGCTGGCCATGCATGGCCCGGCCAGCACCCCGAACTTGCCCAGGGGCATGCCCGGCGAATTATGCAGGGCGAAGATGGCATCGCAGGGAAATCGCTCGAAAACCTGCTCTTGCAGCATGTGCCTGGCCCCGGAACCGCCATGGCCCTCCTCGGCAGGCTGGAAGAACAGCTGCAGGGTGCCGCGCCATGAGCGGTTGCGGGCCAGCTCCCAGGCCGCGGCCAGGAGCATCGCGATGTGCCCGTCATGCCCGCAGGCGTGCATCTTGCCGAGGATGCGGCTGCGCCAGGGGCGCTCGCCCTGCTCCTGGATCGGCAGCGCATCGAGTTCGGCACGCAGCCCCAGGCGTGGGCCCTGGCCATTGCGCAGGGTGGCCACAACCGCGGTGCCGGCCATGGCCGGGTGGATCTGGTAGCCCCACTCTTGCAGGCACTGGGCCACGCGCTCGCGGGTGAGGAACTCTTCGTGGCCCAGCTCTGGCAGGGCATGGATCGCCCGGCGCAACTCGACCATGGCCGGGGCGATTTCGGCGATGCCGGGGGTTATCCAGCGTTCATGCATGAGGAATGTCCTGAGTGACAAGGAAAGCCTGCAATGGCGATTGGACCGGTCTGGGCCCAGTGGCTAACCTAGCGCCGGAAAAAGCCCGGCATAAGCCGCAAATACGTTGTCGTGACAACCTTTGGTATTCAGGGGAAAGCGCCGTGAAGCTACATCAACTGCAAGCCTTGCTGGCCGTTGCCGAAGGCGGCGGGATTCGCGCCGCCGCGCGTATCCTGGGGTTGTCCCAGGCGGCGGTGACCCGAGCCTTGCGCGAACTGGAGGAAGAACAAGGCCTGGCCTTGCTGGTGCGCCATACCGGGGGCGCCAGGCTGACGCCGGCAGGCAAGGTGCTGCTGCCCCACGCGAGCCAGATCGCCAGCCAATTGCAGCGCGCCCAGCACGAACTGGCGCAGTTGCGCGGCGCCCCCCCCACGCGACTGTGCGTAGGCGTCACCCCTTGGCTGGGCCAGACCTTGCTCGCGCCGACGCTGCGGGCATTCCGCCTGGCGCTGCCATCGGTCCAGCTGGAGATCTATGAAGGTCTGCAGGCAGTGAGCCTGCCTTTACTGCGCAGCGGCTTGATGCACCTGGCCCTGGGCCCGGCCAACACCCTGCCGGCCCAGGAGTTCGTCCACCAGCCCCTGGTTCGCTACCGCATGCAGGTCCTGGCTTCCCGTGAGCATCCGCGCGGCGCGGCGCGCTCCCTGGGCGAATTGCTGGAGGACGACTGGGTGATGAACTTCGGTCCCTCCGGCCCGGCTCCGCTGGTCCAGCAGTTGTTCGAGCGCCACGGCTGGCGCATCGCCGCCGGGCGTATCGTCGGCGCCCAGTCCAGTGCCATGCTCAGCAGCCTGATCGTGGATGCCGGCATGCTTGGGTACTCGCCGGAGCCCATGCTGCTGTGCGATCCGCTGCGCGGCCGGACCCAGGCCCTGGACCTGGTCGAACCCCTGGAGGAAGCGCAAGTCAGCGTGATCCACCTGCGCGACCAGCCCCTGGACACCGCGGCGCTGTGCTTTGTCCAGTGCCTGCAGGACAACCTGAAGGCCTGCGGCCGCTCCCGCAGCCCCGAGCAGCGCCAGCTGGCGGGGATGCTCGAGCTGCTCTTCTGACTCCCTTGGCTGCGTACGCCTCGACTGGTAAATGCCGCCATTGATGGCATCATGCGAGACCCGTTTTCCCAAGGACCAGAAAAGCCCATGGCCAACCACGATATTTCCTTCCTGCCCGACCCGGACACCGACTCCATTTCTTCCGACGTTGCCGGCTTCGGCGGCCTGCTGGTCTCCACCCAGATCCCGACCCATGCCGACGGCAGCCTGGAACTGGGCGACATCACCCGGCAAAGCGAATGCACCCTGCAGGCGCTGAAGGTGGCGCTGGAGCGCGCCGGCAGCTCCATGGACCGGGTCCTGCACCTGACCATCTACCTCACCGACATGGCCGACCGCACCGCCTTCAACGAGGTCTACCAGCGCTTCTTCACCAAGCCCTGGCCAGTACGCGCCGCCGTCGGCGTGGCTGCGCTGGCGGTTCCCGGCATGCGTGTGGAAGTCACCGCGATGGCCGCCAAGGCCTGACGCCCCAGCGGCTGCGCCCGGTGCGCAGCCGCCACCGGGCAGTACACGGGTGCCGGGCAAGCGTTTCGCCGCTACAATGCGCGCCTTGCCCCTGATAAGCCTGATTAGAAAAACATGTCCTTGCCCAAACACCACCTCGAACTGCTCAGCCCTGCCCGCGATGTCGGCATCGCCCGCGAAGCCATCCTGCATGGCGCCGACGCGGTGTACATCGGTGGCCCGAGTTTCGGCGCCCGCCACAACGCCAGCAACGAGGTGAGCGATATCGCCCAGCTGGTGGAGTTCGCCCACCGTTATCATGCACGGGTGTTCACCACCCTCAACACCATCCTCCATGACAACGAGCTGGAACCGGCGCGCAAGCTGATCCACCAGTTATACGATGCGGGTGTCGACGCGCTGATCGTCCAGGACCTGGGGGTGATGGAACTGGACATCCCGCCCATCGAGCTGCACGCCAGCACCCAGACCGATATCCGCACCCTGGCCCGGGCCAAGTTCCTCGACCAGGCAGGCTTCTCCCAGCTGGTACTGGCCCGCGAACTGAACCTCAAGGAAATCAGCACCATCGCCGCCGAGACCGACGCGGCCATCGAATTCTTCATCCATGGTGCCCTGTGCGTGGCCTTTTCCGGCCAGTGCAACATCTCCCACGCCCAGACCGGGCGCAGCGCCAACCGTGGCGATTGCTCCCAGGCCTGCCGCCTGCCCTACACGCTGAAGGACGAGCACGGCGGGGTGATCGCCTACGAGAAACATTTGCTGTCGATGAAGGACAACAACCAGAGCGCCAACATCCGCGCCCTGGTCGAGGCCGGGGTGCGCTCGTTCAAGATCGAGGGACGCTACAAGGATGTAGGTTATGTGAAGAACATCACCGCCTACTACCGCCAGCGCCTGGATGACGTGCTGGAGGACCGCCCGGACCTGGCCCGCGCTTCCAGCGGCCGCACCGCGCACTTCTTCGTTCCCGATCCGGACAAGACGTTCCACCGTGGCAGCACCGACTACTTCGTCAGCGAGCGCAAGATCGACATCGGCGCCTTCGATTCACCGACCTTCACCGGCCTTCCGGTGGGCGTGGTGGAAAAGGTCGGCAAGCGCGATCTGCAAGTGGTGACCTTCGAGCCGCTGTCCAACGGCGACGGCCTCAACCTGCTGGTCAAGCGCGAGGTGGTGGGTTTCCGCGCCAACATCGCCGAAGCCCGCGGCGAATTCGAGGAAGATGGGGAAAAACGCTATCGCTATCGCGTCGAGCCCAACGAGATGCCCGAGGGCCTGCACCGCCTGCGCCCCAACCATCCGCTGAGCCGCAACCTGGACCACAACTGGCAGCAGGCCCTGACCCGCACCTCCGCCGAACGCCGCATCGGCCTGGCCTGGCAGGCCCGCCTGCGCGAAGAGCGCCTGGAGCTGAACGCCACCAGCGAAGAAGGCATCGGCATCAGCGTCGCCCTGGACGGCCCCTTCGGCGTAGCCAACAAGCCGGAGCAGGCCCTGGAGCAATTGCGTGACCTGCTGGGCCAACTGGGCACCACCTGCTACCACGCCACCGACGTCAAGCTGGACGCGCCCCAGGCCTACTTCATTCCCAACTCCCAGCTCAAGGCCCTGCGCCGGGAAGCCATCGAAGCCCTGGACGCCGCACGGATCGCCGCCCATCCACGGGGCTCGCGCAAAGCCGAAAGCAACCCGCCACCGGTCTATCCCGAGTCGCACCTGTCGTTCCTGGCCAACGTCTACAACCAGAAGGCCCGGGACTTCTACCATCGCCATGGCGTGCAGTTGATCGACGCTGCCTTCGAGGCCCATGAAGAACACGGCGAAGTGCCGGTGATGATCACCAAGCATTGCCTGCGCTTCTCCTTCAACCTGTGCCCCAAGCAGGCCAAGGGCGTGACAGGGGTGCGCACCAAGGTGGCGCCGATGCAACTGGTGCACGGTGACGAGGTGCTGATCCTGAAGTTCGACTGCAAGCCTTGCGAAATGCACGTGGTGGGCAAGATCAAGGGCCATATCCTCGACCTGCCGCTGCCAGGCAGCACCGCAGACTCGGTGGTCGGCCATATCAGCCCCGAGGACCTGCTCAAGACCATCCCCCGCGCGCCGCACTGACAGCTGGGCGAGCGCGGCGCAATGCCGTCGCGCTCGCGGCTGCGGTCAGGGGCCGCATCTGCCGGTGGCATTCCCTGCTAAAGCGCTGTCGGCAGTCACAGGAAAGCTGGGGGCCACAGCGACTGCCAGCCCATGCCGCGGGCGATATCCGTCGCGCTCGACCTTCTCCGGCACCGCAAGCCACCCTGGCTGTGCCGACCAACGCGCCTCAGCCTCTGCCCGCTCCAGGATGCTCACCATGCGCTTGCCTTGGGCCCACGCACAACCAGAGCAGGAACCCCAGCAGCGGGACGAAGATGATCACCACCAGCCACGTCCCCTTGTTTTCGGAGCTGGCCGCGCTACGCAACAGGCTCTTGATGGCCCAGAGTTCGATCAGCAAGACGATGACGGCCAACACGATCCAGATGTATTCGATGTGCATGGATTTCCTCCCGGTCTGTACTTGCTTAGGAAGGAACCGCTAGCCGAGGTTCAGTTTGGTTGGTCCGTGGGGTATCCGGCACGTCGTCCATCGAGCGCCAGCAAGCCGGCGAACCTGGGCCGCCTGGCGGGAGGATGAGTGAAGCCGCGATAGCGACGCGGCTTTTTTTCCGGCAACGGGAGTTCAATGCCAGTTGCAGTGGTCTACTACGCGCCGAGCGTTCGGCAAACAGGTATAGTTGCCGGCTTCGCTGCCCAGCGATTCGATTCAGCGCTGGCCGCACGTTCCGGGCCCAGGCCCATCAAGACAGAATGGATAGCGTGTGTTCGCAAGATTCATATTCATTGCCCTGCTGCTGACCCTTTCGGCCTGCAGCTCCAACTCACCCAGCTCCGGGCCTCTGAAGGCCGGGGAGTACCGGGTCAAGCGCGGCGATACCCTGTATTCCATCGCCAGCCGCAACGGCACGAGCTGGAAGGAAGTGGCGCGACTCAACGGCCTGAAGGCGCCCTACACCGTGGAAGTCGGCCAAGTGCTGAAGGTGGGCGGCGGCGCCCCCAGGACGACCCGGGTGGCCAGCAGCAAGACGCGGACCTCCAGCAGCCGGAGCAAAGCCCCGCCGCCCCCGCCGCCGATGCCCAAGGTCACCCTCAAGGGCTGGACCTGGCCGCTGCGCGGCGTGCTGATCGGGCGCTTTTCGCCCACCGGCAAGCTCAACCAGGGCATTCGCATCGCCACCACCCAAGGCCAGCCGATCCACGCCAGCCTCGGCGGCAAGGTCGCGTTCGCCGGCTACATGCGTGGCTACGGCAACCTGATGATCCTCCAGCACGGTCCGTCCTACACCAGCACCTATGCCTACAACAGCAAGCTGGTGGTCAAGGAAGGCCAGATGGTGATCAAGGGCCAGAAGATCGCCGAGGCCGGCTCCCAGGACACCGATCGCGCCCAGCTGTACTTCGAGATTCGCGCCAACGGCGTGCCGGTGGACCCGCTGCGGTTGCTGCCCCCGGGCTGATCGTTCAACCCATCGATTCCGGCCCCCGGCCGTGGCGCTGGCGCCAGCTGCTCTTCGCCTTCCCACCCCAGGAGAAATCCCCATGAGTATCAGTAAACGAGCTCAACAGTTCCAGGACCTGCTCCACCAGCGCGGACTCGACCTGACGGTACAAGAACTCCCGGACTCGACCCGCACCGCCGACGACGCGGCCAACGCCCTGGGCTGCGAAAAAGCCCAGATCGTCAAGTCCCTGGTGTTTCGGAGCGCGCTCGACACTCCTGTGCTGGTCCTCGCCAGCGGCCCCAACCGGGTCAATGAGCAAGCCATTTCCCGCTTGCTCGGCGACAAGATCACCAAGGCCGACGCCGATTTCGTCAAGCAAGTGACCGGTTTCGCCATCGGGGGTGTGCCACCGCTCGGCCACCGGCAGGAGCTCGAGCTGTTGGTCGATGAAGACCTGCTGAACTTCGATGAAGTCTGGGCCGCCGCTGGCACCCCCAATGCCGTGTTCCGGATTACCGGCCCACTGACCGCCATCCTGCCCAGGCACCAGGTGATCTGCGTCAAGTAGCCGAGCAGCGAGGACACCCGCGATCTGCCCGACGCCTTAGCGTGTCGGGCCACGCCCCGGGAGAGGTTGGCGACTTGCTGATGCGTCGCCCCACGCAGGCCCCCATTCCAGCGACAGGTGCAGAATGCACGCTCCACTCAATTGCGCGCAGCCCCCACTGCCAGCCACTCCCCGGTTGCATCACGCGCCCCGCTCGTTTGCCCCTCTCATCAGGGGCGCGCTATTGGCCCTGGCGACGGTCGCACTCCATGGCTGCGTGGGCGCCTGGGTGGACATGCCTGAGGAACAGGTAACGAAGACAGCAGCCCACCAGCGACTGATCGAAAGCGCCAGGACACCGGTCATCACGCGCATGCAGAAGAATTCGCCCGAACGACAATGGTGTGGCGCCACCCTTCTGGTGGTGATCCTGCCGATCCCGCTCAAGTTGCCGGTGTGCGAGTCCTACAGCAATGCCATCGCCTACGGCAACGACATCAACGGCACTGAGGTTCCCTTGCTGCGCTCGAGCCGCAAGATCAGTTCGGACTTCCATGCCTGCGGCCCCTTCATGTTCCTCGGCCCTCTCATGCACGACTACCAGGGTAACGCGCTCTGCGGAACATTCCGTTGATCGCGCTTGCACCCTCCCGTGGGTCGAAGAGGGTGGCCCCCGGCGCACGCTTCAGGGTCTGGCTCGGCAACTCCCCGAACACGGCCCGATAGCTGCTGGAGAAACGCCCCAGGTGCCAGAACGACCAGTGCATCGCCACCTCGGCCACCGTGGTATCCGTCGGGCCACGGCTGAGCAATTCGCGATGGGCGCTGTTGAGCCGGCGCAGGCGCAGCCAGTGGCTGGGAGCCATGCCGGTAAAGGCCTTGAAGGCACTCTGCAATTGGCGCAGGGACACCCCGGCGACTTGGGACAGGTCCAGCAGGTTGAGGGTTTCCTCGGGGACATCGGCGGCCCACTGCGCAACCCGCCGCATGATCGCCCGTTCCTCGGCCCGCCGCTGCAAACCGCCGGGGTCCAGGCGTACGCAAGCGTTGTCGAGAATGTACAGGCAGTCATCCAGCAACTGCTGGGCCAGGACCTCGCGGCTGGGTGGATCGAGGGTCTGTGACAGGCGGGTCAGCGTCGCGCTGAGCCAGCGACAGAACAACGGGTTCTGCTGGCAGGTCAAGGGTGCCATGAACAGGCCGTCCAGGCGCTCGACACCCAGGCCCTGGCCCTGGACGAACTCGGGACCGAACACCACCGCCACTTCCTGGTAGTTCTCGGGGGTGATCCAGATATTGCGGCTCTCGCCATTGAGCACGTACAGCGCGTTGTCGCTGCGATCGAAGCAGAACGCCAGGGCCCCTTCGGGGGCATTGAAGTTCTGCTCGACCCGGGTATTCATGCGCTCTTCGTAGATCTGCACGCCCTGCAGGTCCAGGTAGCGCACCAGGCCATTGAAATGCCCGGGGGACATCTGCCGGTACTGCTGGACCCAACCTGGCGTGGCCCGGACCTGGTCGAGCACATCGAAGCTCTTGAACGCCTGGACCTGAAGCGGATTGGACATCGTCATGGGAAGACCTTACGCACTCTTTTGGTGCGTTTTGCGTCTGTTTAAAGTGGATAGATGGAACCACAAGGCTTGCCCAAGATAGTCGCCAATGCGCCGCTGGGGAAGCCTTGCCGGGATACTCCCGCTCACCTGGGCGCAGATGAAAACAATCATCGAGGTCTTTATGAATGCCCCTTTCGATCAGCTTTCCTCATGGCTGAAAGAGCACAAGATCACCGAAGTAGAGTGCGTGGTCAGCGACCTGACCGGGATTGCCCGCGGCAAGATCGCCCCCACCAACAAGTTCCTGCATGAGCGAGGCATGCGCCTGCCGGAAAGTGTCCTGCTGCAAACGGTCACCGGGGATTTCGTCGACGACGACCTGTATTACGAGCTGCTGGACCCGGCGGACATCGACATGCTCTGCCGTCCCGATCCCTCGTCGATCTACCTGGTGCCCTGGGCCCTGGAACCCACCGCCATCGTCATCCACGACACCTTCGACAAGTTCGGCAACCCCATCGAGCTGTCGCCACGCAATGTGCTGAAGAAAGTCCTTCAGCTCTACACCGACAAGGGCTGGAAGCCGATCGTGGCTCCGGAAATGGAGTTCTACCTGACCCAGCGTTGCGAAGACCCGGACCTGCCGCTGCAAGCGCCCCTGGGACGCTCGGGGCGTGCCGAGAGCGGCCGGCAGTCGTTCTCCATCGATGCCGCCAACGAATTCGACCCACTGTTCGAGGACGTCTACGACTGGTGCGAAGCCCAGGGCCTGGACCTCGATACGTTGATCCACGAAGACGGCCCGGCGCAGATGGAAATCAACTTCCGCCATGGCGACGCCCTGGACCTGGCGGACCAGATCACCGTGTTCAAGCGCACCCTGCGCGAGGCCGCACTCAAGCACAACGTCACCGCCACCTTCATGGCCAAGCCGATCACCGATGAGCCCGGCAGTGCCATGCACCTGCACCAGAGCGTGGTGGACATCGCCACCGGCAAGCCAGTGTTCACCAACGACGACGGCAGCATGAGCGAGCTGTTCCTGCAGCACATCGGCGGTTTGCAGAAGTACATCCCCAAGGTGCTGCCGATGTTCGCCCCCAACGTCAACTCGTTCCGCCGCTTCCTGCCGGATACCTCGGCCCCGGTGAACGTCGAATGGGGCGTGGAAAACCGCACCGCCGGCCTGCGCGTACCGACCTCCAGCCCGGATGCCACGCGGGTGGAGAACCGCTTGCCCGGCGCCGATGCCAACCCCTACCTGGCGATCGCCGCGAGCCTGCTGTGCGGTTACCTGGGCATGGTCGAGGGCATCGCCCCCAGCGCCGCGGTGGAAGGCCGCGCCTATGAACGGCGCAACCTGCGCCTGCCGATCACCATCGAGGACGCCCTGGCGCACATGGAGGAATGCCCGGTCATCGAGCAGTACCTGGGGCGCAAGTTCGTGCGTGGCTATGTCGCGGTCAAGCGCGCCGAGAACGAGAACTTCAAGCGGGTGATCAGCTCCTGGGAACGTGAGTTCCTGCTGCTCAGCGTCTGACCCGGGCGATTTTTCGCACAACAAAAACATCCCACAGAGGTGTCGAACATGCGTCTATTCAAAGCAGTGATCCCGGTCGCCCTGGCGACCTTGTGCAGCACCGCCGCCCAGGCCGAGCCCAGTGTCAGCGTGTACAACTGGAGCGACTACATAGGCAAGACGACCCTGGCCGACTTCCAGGCCCAGACCGGGATCAAGGTGATCTACGACGTGTTCGACTCCAACGAAACCCTGGAAGGCAAGCTGTTGGCCGGGCGTACCGGCTACGACGTGGTGGTGCCTTCCAACCACTTCCTCACCCGCCAAGTGAAAGCCGGGGCCTTCCTCAAGCTGGACCGGGCGCAACTGCCCAACTGGAAGAACCTGGATCCGAAGCTGATGACCCTGTTGCAGCAGAACGATCCCGGCAACCAGTACTCGGTGCCCTACCTGTGGGGCACCAATGGCATCGGCTACAACGTCGACAAGGTCAAGCAGGTGCTGGGCATCGACCGCATCGACTCCTGGGCGGTGCTGTTCGAGCCGCAGAACCTGAAGAAGCTGGCGCAATGCGGGGTCTCGCTGATGGATTCGCCCGATGAGGTCATGCCGGCGATGCTCAACTACCTGGGCCTGGACCCCAACAGCCAATCGGCGGCCGACTACCAAAAGGCCGAGGCCAAGCTGCTGAGCCTGCGCCCCTACATCACCTACTTCCACTCCTCCAAGTACGTCTCGGACCTGGCCAACGGCAATATCTGCGTGGCGTTCGCCTACTCCGGCGATGCCTTCCAGGCCGCCAACCGGGCCAAGGAAGCCCAGAATGGAGTGAACATCGCCTATGCCATTCCCAAGGAAGGCAGCAACCTGTGGTTCGACCTGATGGCCATCCCCGCGGACGCCACCAATACCAAGCAGGCCCATGCCTTCATCAACTACCTGCTGGACCCGCAAGTGATCGCCAAGGTCAGTGCCCAGGTCGGCTACGCCAACCCCACCCCGGCCTCCCAGCAGTACATGGACGCCCAATTGCTGAACGATCCCGAGGTCTATCCACCCAAGGAGGTGCTGGACAAGCTGTACATCGCCAGTACTCCTTCCCCGGCGATCATGCGCGTCATGACTCGTTCGTGGAGCAAAGTGAAGTCCAACAAATGAACCAGCCACTGTCCCTGGGCGGCGCCAACGGGCACGCCCCCTCCTACTACGCCGCCTCGGTCGGCGCCCTGCCCGGCTACCCGTCCCTGGAAGGCGACCTGCACGCCGATGTCTGCGTGGTCGGCGGCGGCTTCACCGGGGTCAATACCGCTATCGAGCTGGCCGAGCGCGGGCTGTCGGTGATCCTCCTGGAGGCCCGGCGCATCGGCTGGGGCGCCAGCGGGCGCAACGGCGGGCAACTGATCCGTGGCATCGGCCATGAGATCGGCGGCTTTGCCCGTTACGTCGGCCAGGAAGGACTCAAATACCTGGAGCGTGCCGGCATCGACTCGGTGGAACTGGTGGGCCGGCGCATCGCCGAACACGGCATCGACTGCGACCTGCGCTGGGGCTTCTGCGAGCTGGCCAACACCCAGGCCCAGTACGCCGCGTTCCAGGCTGAGCAAGACCACCTGGTGAGCCTGGGCTACCGTCACCCGACTCGCGTGGTGGCCGCGCAAGACATGCAACAAGTAGTGGCTTCCCGGCTCTATGCCGGCGGGCTGGTGGACATGGGCTCCGGGCACCTGCACCCACTCAAGCTGGTGGTCGGCGAAGCCCGATTGGCCAGCAGCCTGGGGGTGCGGATCTTCGAGCACAGCCCGGTGCTGGAGCTGCGCCACGGCGATAGCGTGACGCTGCGCTGCGCCGCGGGCACGGTGCGCGCCGGACGCCTGGTGCTGGCGTGCAACGCTCATCTGGAGGACCTGGAGCCGCGCCTGAGCGGCAAGGTCTTGCCCGCGGGTAGCTACATCATCGCCAGCCAGCCGCTGCCCGAGGCCCTGGCCCGGCAACTGATCCCGGACAACCTGGCGCTGTGCGACCAGAAGGTCGGCCTCGACTACTACCGCCTCACTGCCGATCGCCGCCTGCTGTTCGGCGGCGCTTGCCATTATTCCGGTCGCGATCCAGCGGATATCGCCGGCTACATGCGGCCGAAGATGCTCAAGGTGTTCCCGCAACTGGCGGACATCGGTATCGACTTCCAATGGGGCGGGAAGATAGGCATCACCGCCAACCGCTTTCCCCAGGTCGGGCGGCTGCGCCAGTATCCCAATGTGTACTACGCCCAGGGTTATTCGGGCCATGGGCTGAACGTCACCCACTGGACGGCGCGCCTGCTGGCCGAGGCGATCCACGCCGGGCACAGCCAGGGCCTGGATGTGTTCAGCGCCGTGCCGCACATGACCTTCCCCGGTGGGCCGGCACTGCGTGCCCCCTTGCTGGCTCTGGGCATGTTCTGGCATCGGATGCGCGAGGTGCTGGGCTGATAATCCAGGCGCCTCAGGCAAAACGTCGCTGCAGGAAGTCCAGCAGCAAGCGGTTGACCTGTTCGGGACATTCGCTTTGCAGCCAGTGCCCGCAGTCTTGCAGCAGGTGCTGCTCGAGGTCGGCGACCCGGTCTGGCATGCGCTTGAGGGTATGGGCTTCCAGGACCCCGACCGGGTCGCTGTCGCCGAGCAGGAACAAGGTGGGCTGGAGGACCCGGGCTTGCGCGAGGAACTCGCTGCGCTGCCAGTTGCGCTCGAAGTTGCGGTACCAGTTCAACGCCCCACGGAAACCGCGGCCGGCGAAGGTTTGCCGATAAACCTGGAAATCCTCTTCGGAGCACCAGGCGGGCAAGCGCTCGGGAATAGTCACACCGTCGAACAAGCGGGCTTCGGCCGGCTTGGGTTGCAGCAACGCGTCGATGTTGCCCATGAACAGGCGCAGGCTGGCATCGATGTCGGCATCCAGCTCAGCTTCGGCCAGCCCCGGTTCCTGGAAATACAGGATGTAGTTGAAATGCCCACCGTGCACCTGGCGCATGATGTCCGTGGCCGGACGCTTGGGCCTTCCGGCAAAAGGCACCGACATCGTCACCAGCGCCGCCACCCGCTGTGGTTCCAGCAGTGCCAGGTGCCAGGCCACCGGAGCGCCCCAATCGTGGCCGACCATGCACACCCGGTCATGGCCGAAGGCATCCATGGCCTGCTGGATGTCGGCGCACAGGGTCAGCAGGTCATAGTCTGCTATCGCCTGGGGAGCCGAGCTGCGACCGTAGCCACGCATCTCCGGGACGAAGACCTGGAACCCGGCCGCCGCCAAAGCCGGCACCTGGTGCCGCCAGGAATGCCAGCACTCGGGAAAGCCATGGAGCAGCCAAACGGGCCGGCCTTGCTCGGGGCCGGCGACCCGGACGCTGAGTTCGATGCCGTTGACGGCCAGAATGTGCTGTTGGAAGGAAGTCATGGCGAGGGCTCCTGGCAAGTGCCAGGAAAACCTAGCAGATGTCCTGCCAGGCATTGAGCATCATCGATCAGCCGAATGATGCGGGTAGCGGATCTGCGCGGCGAGGCGAATGGCCGGGGGCTGCCGCAGCGTGTAGCCGCGGGTACCAGCCGCGCATGGCCGCGCAGCGGGCATCGGCTCAGGTGGATCCGCGAGCTGCGGCTACAGGTGCCCGGCCAATGACTGGCTTTGCTGGCGAATCAATCGCTGGGTCGCCAGGACCTTTTCCAGGGCCTGCTCGGAATCCGGGTCCTGCATCGGCGCGCGGATCGCCGCCGATACCAGGCTGATCAGCTTGGCCATGACCTCGGCATCGGTGGCCGGGCGCCCCAGGCTCATGGCCTGCATCAGCAAGCGCAGTTCGGTACCGGCCATTACCCCGGAAATCGCCTTGAGGGCGAACTGCAAGCGTACCCCCAGCTCGTTGCGCGGCAGGTCCGGCAAGGCCAGGGCGAACGCCTTGAAAAAGCGCTCGAACACCGGCTGGTAGTGTTCCTTGAGGTATTCCTGGATGAAAGGCGAGGTATCGCTGTACACCCGGCCAAGGAAGCGAATGAACGAACGCCCCTCCACCCCGCCGCTTTCATCACTGCGCTCCATGCCCATCGCCGGGGCGAACAGCACCCCCAGCAGGGTTTCGCAGTCCAGGGGGCCGTCGGACTGCTCCTCGCACTTGGCCAGGAGTTCCAGGCGCTGGTCGTTGAGTGGGCCCAGGCGCTGCATGAGCAGGGCCTTCATCAGCGAGTCCTTGTCGCCGAAGTGATAGTTCACCGCCGCCAGGTTGACCTTGGCCCGTTCGGTGATCTGGCGCAGCAGCACGGCGTCGTAGCCGTACTTGATGAACAATGCCTCGGTCGCTTCCAGCAGTCGGGTCTTGGTGACATTGGGGGCACTGAGTTTCTTGGCGACCATGGAGGGCTAACCTTTGCTGGATGAAAAACTGACCGTTCGAACAGTGTTTTAAAAAAAAATTTGATTTTTTATACCCGCCAGCCTCCCTAAAAGCAAGCGCCCCAGGGACTCCCACAGCGCCCATAGGCCTTTTTGTGACCAGCGGGTTCCTGCCCCGAACCTGTCAAAAAA
>NZ_JBJJLO010000032.1:0-57254 GCF_046230915.1 Pseudomonas sp. KCJK8993 | reverse complement strand
TCCTGTGGCTGGGGGGGGAACAAGGCGAACGGGTTCTTCGAGTTCGCCAGGGGCCGGGACGGCGAGTGCGTGGACTTGCTGGACGCAGCGCTGGAGGCCTGTCGCTTGCGCCTGCGGCCGATCGTCATGACGTCCCTGGCGTTCATCCTCGGCGTGGTGCCCCTGGCCATCGCCAGCGGCGCCAGCTCCGCCAGCCAGCAGGCGATCGGCACCGGGGTGATCGGCGGGATGATCACCGCGACCCTGGCGGTGATCTTCGTCCCGGTGTTCTTCGTGGTGGTGATGAAACTGGTCAAGCGCAGCTCGCGCTAACCGCTACCCGAGCGCGCAGCGGGCGCCAGCGGTGTACCGGGCCGATCGCGGTTCCACGGCCGCTACGCGCCCGGTCGCGGCCTCGCAGGTTCGGCAGCGGCTACAGATCGCGCAGGCGCGCCATGGCCAGCGCATCGACGTAGCGGCCGTCACGTACCGCGTAGTCGCGCAACTGGCCCTCGGTCTCGAAACCGAACTTGCGGTACAGGCCGATGGCCGCCAGGTTGTCGGCGTACACCGTCAGCTCGACCCGACGCAGGTTCATCCAGTTGTCCGCCACCTCCAGCACCGCCGCCAGCAGGCGGCTGCCGATGCCCTGGCCCTGCCAGGCCCGCGCCACCCCCATGCCAAAGCTCGCGCAATGGGAGCGCCGGACCCGCCCGATCTGCTCCAGGTTGCAATTGCCGATCACCACGCCCTGGTGCAGGGCCACCAGGGCCACCAGCCGCTCGTTGTCCAGCCCGAGGCGCTTGCGCCACAGCTCGCGGGACGGGTAAGGCATCTGCAGGGTCTGGCTGGCCACCGTCGGTTCACTGTAGAGCGCGGTCAAGCCATCGAGGTGAACCTCGCTGAAACGCTCGATGACGATGGTCGCGGGAGAACTGGGCATGGCGGGGCGTCCTTGTCGTTGGAGTGGCCATCGAGTGTAAAACGCCGGTCCCGGCCATGACGAGAATCTCCCTCAGGCAAACCAGTCCTCGCGCTCGGTGAAGGCATGCAGGATCAGGTCCACCAGTTGCTGGACCTCGGCCTCGTGCTGCACCTGGGCGTTCATCGCCAGCCAGGCGCGGCGCGGCATGCTTTCGCCGAACAGCCCGGGCAAGGCGGTCAGGCCCCGGTCGAAGCGGCTGATGTACCGCGGCAGCAAGCCGATGCAGGCGCTGCAGCGGATCATCTCCAGCATCAGCTCATAGGAATGCACGTGCACCACCCCGGCCAGCCGCGAATCCACCAGGCTGTTCCAGGGGCGGAAAGGTTCGATCTGCCGGTCGTGTTGCCACTGCACCAGCATGTAGTCGGCCAGGTCATCGACGCTGTCGGGACGCGCCGCGACCCGGGAGTAGCGCTTGGCGATGTGCGGCAGGTAGTCGATGCGCGCCAGGGGCATGGGTTCACGGATGGCGAAGCTGGGCCCCGGCAAGGGCGAGTCGGCGGCCCCCAGCCACAGCACCAGGTCAGCGCTCAGGGCCTGCAGCGACAGGTCGCTGTCGATGGAGATGATTTCCAGGCGCGCACTGGCGTTGCGCCGCAACAGGGCAATCAGGTCGCGCCCCAAGATGTCATGCAGGAGGGTCTCGGCCACCGCCAGGCGAATCAGCGGCTGCTCGATCACCGGCAGGCGCCGCTGGTGGGCCAGGGCGATCAACTGGGCCTGCAATTGCAGGCCTTCGCGGCTCAGGCTCAAGGCGTTGCCCTGGTAGCAGAACAACGCACGCCGCAGGTGCTCTTCCAGCAGGGCCAGTTGCTTGCGCAGCAAGGTGGCCTTGATGTTCAGGCTGCGGGCGGCCTGCATGAAGCAACCACAACGGGCGCTCACCAGGAAATACTGGGCGACCTGCGGATCGATCCCGGCCGCCAGGGCCAGCCAGGCTTCCCGGGGTTCCTGGGGAACACTGTAGGGAACAACGCCCTGGAGTGGAGCAGGTTCGAGAAATGACATCGGTGACTCCCTGTCTTGTTGAGTGTTGCGTCCTTGGCTTGCGCCGGTGTTGGCAGCAAGCAGGCCGTGACGGCACGCCCCACTTCCTGCCCTGCCCTGAAACCGCGTGGACCGGGCCACGACGCCCCGCGAGACGGCGCCAGCCCCTGGCCCCGCTCCACGCGGGCCGGTTACTGAGTCTTTTCCTCCAATGCCTGGTTGAGCGCCGCGCCATCGATACTCAGCGTCGCGGTGTTGAGCATGCCCTCCAGATAGGCCTTGGCGATCTGCTCCTGGCGCTGGGCCCGCAGGGCCTGGACCAGGCGCTCACGCACCTCGTCCAGGCTGGCGGTACGCGCCGGTTGCAGCTCGGTCAGCTTGAGCACATGGAAACCCGCCGCGCTCTGCACCACCTCCGATACCGCGCCGACCTTGAGCCGGGCCACGGCGTCGCGCACCTGGGGCACCAACTGCTGCAGGGGCTGCAAGCCCGAGTCGCCCCCGTGCCGGGCACTGTCCGGGTCCTGGGAATACTGCGCAGCCAGGGCGGCGAACTCATCGGGCGCGGCCTGGGCCTTCCTGGCGATCTCCTGGGCCTGGCGCCGCACCTGCTCCAGCGCCTGGGGCTCGGGCACCGCCAGGAAGACCTGGCTGACCCGATACAACGGCGGGGTCAGCCAGGCCGACTTGCCGCTGTCGTAGGCCTGTTGCAGTTCGGCGGCGCTGGGGTAATCCGCCGGCACCTGGCTGACCGACTGCATGTAGTCGCGAAAGACGATCTGCTCGGTGGCAGCGCGGGTTTGCTGCTCCACTTCCGGGCGTTGGCGCCAGCCCTGGGCATCGGCCTGCTCGAGCACCGCCTTCTGTGCCAGGCGCGAACGGATCCAGGTCTCCAGGGCCGGGCGATTGCCGCGCAGTTGAGCCCGGGCCTCCTCCGGCAGGCTGGCGAACAGCGCCTGGAGCTCCGCCACCGCCACCTGCTGGTTACCCAGGCGCGCCACCGCCGGGGTATTCGCCAGTTGCTGCTGCAGCGCCGCCGGGGCCGGCTGCTGGGCCGCCACCGGATCGCTGCCCGGACGCAAGGCCAGCCCCAGGGCCAGGCCCAGCAGGGTCAGCGCCCCGGCACCGACCACCAGGGTCGGCTTCTTCACAGGACCACCGCCTCTGCCGCGCCACTGGCCTGCGGCGTGCCGGCTGGCTCGACCTGGGCTTGGGCCTGCAGTTGGGCGGCCTGCTGGCTGTACTCACGCAGGTAGACGATGAACTCCTGGAGCAGGCGGTCCCACAACTCCAGCTGGCTGCGCAGGTGGGTATCGCTGACCCCAGCCACCACCACGTCCATTTCCATCACCAGGAATTCACCCTGCAACGACAGCCGGGCGAAGCGCCGCGAGGCGTTCCACAGCTCCGCCAGGCCGGCCGGCAACTCGCCTTGGACGCGCAACGCACAGCTGTAGGTGAAGTCCACGTAGTGCCCGGCCTCTGCCGCCGGGTTGCCGAAGCGCACGGCATAGCCGATGCCCTGGCTGGCGCTGAGCAACTGCACGATACCGTTCTGTTCGGTGTGGTTGACCCGGTAACCGGCGCCTTGCAGCAGGTCGGTCAGGCTGTCGGTGGTGACGCTGGTGATCAAGGTGGCTTGTGTCATGTCTGTTCTTCCCTGGTAATCAATGAGCGCTCGCCGCCCGTGGGGCGTCGAACTGAGTCTGGTACAGGTCATCGCCGAAACCCTGGGCCAGTTCCTCGAACTTGACCCTAGCACTACCTGCGAAAGGCTGGCGGATCTTGACCACCTCGGCCACGTCGATCTTCTCGTAGGCCGTGAGGATTTCCTTGGCGACGCCGTACATCCGTTGATTCTTGACTGCGCATTGCTGCACTTGTGTGTCACGTTCGTTCAATTGCGCCTGCAGCTTGACCCGCTCGGCCTCCTTGCCCCGGGCCAGCACCAGCAGCTCGTCGTAGGCTTTCTTGAACTTGCCCAGTTGCTCGCTGTTGGCGGCAGCCTGGGCCTGGGCCTGGCTCTGCAGGTTCTGCTGCTGGCCGGCCAGTTGCTCGGCCACGCCACGGCTCCTGGCCAGTTCGGCGGTGAGCTGCTTGACCTGGGCCAGGGCCTCCTTGGCCGCGTTTTCCGCCGCCAGCCGCGCGGCGGCGGCCTGGGCCTGCTCGCTCTGCAAGGCCTGCAACTGCTGGGTAGTGCTGCGCAACTGGGTGCGCAGGCGCTCTTCCATGCCTTCGGCGGCGGCGGGCGCGCTGGCCAGCGCGCCCCAGGCCAGCAACAGGCCCACGGCCCCTGCCCTCGTCCGGCTGTTCATAACCTTCCTCCCTGCGCTTAGAAGCGCGTATTGAGTTCAAGCTGCATGACGTCGACTTCATAACGCGGCCCGTAGACTTCCGAGGCGCTCATGTAGCGGGCCGTGGCATAGATGTTCTTGTCGATGCCGTAGTTGCCACCCAGGAAGTAGCCCTTGGCGTTGGTCCCGCCCAGGTGGAACGAAGAGTCGTTGAAGCCGTCGGGCAAGGCGTCGGGCTGGATGTACTTGTAGCCGGCCAGCAGGTTCCAGTCGCCGGCCTTCTTCATTTCCAGGGCATTACCCAGGGTGAACTGCAGCATCAGCGCATTGGCGCCGCTCTCGAACTCGCCATTGCGGTTGATGTTGTTGACGATCTGGCCTTCGCTGCGCTTGAGCATCTCGGCCTTGTCGTAGGCCAGGTTGCGGATGTAGTTGCCCTGGGTGCGCAGGCGCAGGTCATCCGGCAGCTCGGTATCCCAGGCCAGGTTCAGGTCCAGCACGTCGAACTTCGAGGCCAGGCCCACGTATTGCGGTTGCGGGGTCAGGCCGGGAGTGGCCGGGTTGGGCGCGATGTTGCGCAACAGGAACACGCTGTTGCCCTTCTGCATGAAGGCCACCCGCGAGCCGTCGGTATCGCAGCCCGGGGCGCCGGCCCAGGGCGTGCAAGGGCTGGAGCGCTGGCCTTCGATATCGTCGAAGCGGTAGTAGGCCAAGGCGCCCTTGAGGCTGTTGCTGCGGTTGATCTTCCAGTGGGCGCCGATCTGCCCGCCGAACAGCCACTTGGTGTCGCTTTCGTTCTTGTCGAAGCCGTTGCTGGTGGACGTGTCGTTGGTGTACTCCACCGGGAAGGCGCCGACCGTGCCGAACAGCCCCCAGTCGCTGTCGAGCTTGTGGTTGAAGATTGCCGCCACGCCGTCGAAGTTCAGGTCGTTGGAGTACAGCATGTCGGTGGAATAGAACGGGTTGGCGATCCGTCCGCCGGTCAGGGTCAGGTCCTGGGTGGCCTTCCAGGTCAGGTAGCCCTGGTCGAGCCAGATGTCCTTCTTGCCGAAGCCGCCGCCCAGGGTCTGGGTGGTGGACACCGGGTTGTTGTCCGAGCCGGTGCCGATGCGGATGCCCGCGGTCCATTCCGGCGAGATCACCGCCTTCATCCCCAGGCGCGCCCGCAGGCGGAACAGGTTGTCGCGGTCCTCGCGGGTATTGAGCAGCGGCGGCAGCTTGCTGTTGGTGTCCTTGTTGACGTCGTAGGGGCCGCTGTCGTTGAGCTTGGCGTAGTCGACGATCTCGTTGCTGTTGTTGTCGGCGAAGAACCGCGACTCGTTGCGCAGGCGAATGTCGCCATCGAAGGTGATGCGCGAGACCCAGTCCGGGAAGGTGTTGGGCTGGGCCCAGTTCTCCTGCTTGGCGGTGGCCATGACCTCGGCCTTGACCTGGTCGCGGATCTGGTCACGGACGATGGCCGGGACGTATTGCACCCGCACGTCCCCCGGCGCGGCCGCAGGTCCGCCGGCGGCCACCGCAGCCACCGCGGCGTTGGCCTGGCGAGCCTGCTGGGCCTCCTTCTCGGCCTGGGCGATCAGGCCGTCGGCCTGTTCCTGCTTCAGAACCCCCTGCTGCACCAACAAACGGATCAGGTTGATCGTGGCGTTCTCCGAAGGCGCGGCCGCCGCGGCCGTGGCCTGGCCGGCCAGGCCCAGGGCGACCATGCCGAGCGCCAGGGTCAATCGATTCAGGGTGGAAATCATCTGCACACAACTCCTGTAGAAACTGCAAAAGGGGTTCGATCAATTCGGGCGCCGGCCCTTGAGGGACAGGCGCACAGGCAAGGTCAGGGAAGCCGGCATGCGCTCCTTCAGGCGCGGCGTGGCCCGCAGCGCCGCCAGCACCTGTTCGTCGGTCTGGGCATCGCCGCTGGAGTGGGCCAGCAGCACCCGGGTGACCTGGCCGTCAGCACCCAGCCACAGGTCCACCTGCAGCGAATAGGCCTTCTTGCGCAGCTCCGGGTCCTCGCGCAGCGCGCGCTGGAAGGTCGCCGCCAGGTATTGCTTGTAGGTCCCGGTGCCCAGGCCGCCGCCACCGGAGCCGGCCATGCCGCCGCCCTTGCCGGCGCCGATGTTGAACGCGTCGCCGCCGGCCTGGGCGTCGCCATCGATCTGCATCGGGTTGGCCAGGTCGTCCGCCGGCGATGGCGGCGCCTCTTCCTCGGGCTTGACCTCCTCGGGAGTCGGCGTGGGTTCGGGCTCCGGCACCTTTTCCTCCACCGGTTCCGGCTCCTTGGGCTTTTCCGGCGGCGGTGGAGGTGGCGGTGGTGGCGGCGGCAACGGGATGATGGTCGGCACCTTCGGCGCTTCCCGGCGCACCCCGGCCATGTCGTTGGCCCACTGCCACAGCAGCCAGGCGGCGACGCCGGCCAGCAGCAGCCCGAGGCCCCACTTGAGCAGGCGTATGCTTTTCGGCTTTTGCTGAACCGGTGGCAGCTGGATAGGTTGTTGTGCGGTCATGACTCAGCCCTGGGGTTTGCCGGTGACCAGCCCGACCTGGGACAGCTCCAGGCGGCGCAACAGGTCGAGGACCTCGATCACCTTCTGGTACTGCACCGTGGCGTCGCCGCGGACGATGATCGGGAAGTCCGGGTTCTGCGCCTTCTCGATGCGCAGGCGCTCTTCCAGCTCGCCCAGGGTCACCGGGTAGGCATCGAGGAACACCTGGCCGCCGTCGTTCACCGAGATGGCCTTGGTCTTGGCCTGCGACAACGACACCGAGGCGCTGGCCTTGGGCAGGTGGATCTGGATGCCCGAGACCTGGGCGGTGGCGGTGAGGATGAACATCACCAGCACCACCATCAGCACGTCCACCAGGGGCGTGATGTTGATGCTGTCGACGGCGGCATCGTCTTCGTCGTCATGGGAGGCGTTCACGGAAGCCATGGCAGTTCTCCTCAGGCCGGGATCGATGCGTTGCTGTGGCTGACCCGCCAGTGGGCGTTCTCATGCTGCTGGCTCTCGCCGTGCAGCTCCGCCAGGCGGGTGATGAACTCGTCGACGAACACCCGCATGTCGGCCCCCACTTCCTTGTTGCGGGTGATCAGGCGGTTGTAGCCGAACAGTGCCGGGATCGCGACGAACAGGCCCATGGCGGTGGCCAGCAAGGCCGCGGCCATGCCCGGGGCGATGGCGTTGATGTTGACGTCGCCGGCCATGGCGGTGCCGAGGAACACCACCATGATCCCCAGCACCGTGCCCAACAGGCCGATGTAGGGACCGCCGGCGATGGCGTTGGACAGGGTCGAGAGCCTGGCGCTCAGCTGCTGGTTCTCGCGAGTGCGCACCCCGTCCATGGAGCAGCGGATGGCTTCGATGGTGGCCGCCGACACCGACGAGGTATCGGCGCCCTGCTCGCGGCGGGTGCGGATCTCCTTGACCGCCACCAGGTACAGGCGCCACAGCGAGGAGTGCTCCAGGCGCACGGCCAGGGCCTGGTCATCGGCGAACATCTCAAGACGGGTGCCGACCTTGGCGAACTGCTCGCGAAACAGCGTATTGGCGGCGCTGACCCGGCTGACCATGCGGTTCTTGCGCAGCATGATCACCCACGACTGGATCATCATCGCCACCAGCACCAGGATGATCACCCAGGCGTCCACCGGCACCGCCTTGAGCAAGAAGCCCAGGCTGCCGAAGCCGAAGCCCGACTGCTCTTCATCGACACCGTAGGCCACCAGTTTCGACTCGGCGCCCTGGGCGCTGGCATCGGCCAAAAGCAGCGCCGCGGGACGTGCCACCTTGGACAGGCGCAGCTCGTCCATGGCTCCGGTGAACGGCAGGAAATGGCTGGCCTCGGCCCCTGCCGCGGCCGGCAGGTCGGCGCCGATGGCCAGCGGCGAATTGAACGACGGGATGGCCTGGGCCAGGCTCGCGGTTTCCCGGCCATTGACGTACAGCGCCAGGCGGCTGCCCTCGCCGCTCAGGGCCAGGTGCTGCCATTGCCCCGGATTCAAGGGCTGGGTGGATACGGCGCGCTGGCCGTCCACTTCCACGAACGGCATGCCCTGGTTGACCCCGACCAGCAAGCTGCCGGCGCCTTCGCGCCGGGCCAGCAGCAGCTGTTCGCCACTGGCCTGGTCCAGGCGGACCCAGGCGCTGAAGGTGAAGGCGCCGCCGGCATTGTGCTGCAGCGAGGGGCTGGCCGGCAGCAGCAATGGCTGGCCACTGAACTGCAGGGCACGGCCGATCACGCCGTCGATACTCGCCCCGGTGGCACCCTGCGCGGTGTTGCCATAGGCGGTGGTGTCCTTGGCCGGGATGCCGTTGCCACCCTCGAAATGGTAGATGGCGGTGTAGCTGGGATCGAAAGTCAGCTGGCCGTTGGCGGTGGCCGGGGCCTTCTGGTTGCCGTAGTACATCCAGATGTCCTGGCGCTGGCCACCTTCGACCTTGGGCACGTCGACCCAGATCAGCGCCATGCCCATCAGGGGGTCGAAGCTCTCGATCTGGTGGTTGAGCACGGTCTTGTCATCGGCGGCGACGAAGCGCAGGTCGGAGCCGTCTTCCTTGACCCCGTCGAAGGTGAAGTTGCCGGTATGCAGGCGTACCAGCAGCGCGGTACGGCCCAGGGCCTCGTTGATGGCCGCCCCCTGGGGCGTGGTATCGACACTGATCTGCTTGCGGTAATGCCAGTCGTCCTGCCACCAGGCATGGGCCGTGGCCGGGAGCACGAAGCCCAGGCAGATCAACAGGCTCAGGAATAAGCGTTGCATGGAAGGGTTCTCCGTAAAAAGTCAGAACGTGGCTTGCACACTGAAGTGCAGGCGCGGGTCGTATTTCTGAGTGTTGGGGCCGTCCTTGAGGGGGTAGCCCCAGTCCAGGCTGCCGGACAGCCACTTGCTCAAGCTGGCGCGGGTGCCCAGGCCGACGCTGGCCAGGCTGTATTGGTCTTCCTGCTCGGGCAGTGGCTCATGCAGGCTCAGGCGCGCCCCTTCGGCGAAGGCGTAGAAGCGCCACTCCTGCACGTAGCTGCCGAGGAACTTGGCCAGGGACGGCGTGCGCAGTTCCTGGGAGAACAACCAACCTTCGTCGCCGGTGCGCTCGGCGGCCAGGTAGCCACGCACCGAGGTGGCGCCACCGGCGGAGTACTGTTCGTTGGAGACCAGCGGGCCCGAGGCCAGCTGGAACGCGGTCTTGGACGCCGATTGCCAGTCGTTGGCGAAGGTGTAGGTGAAGCTGGCGTCGCCCTTGAGCACCGAGAAGCTGGCGCTGGCTTCGTCACGCTTGTAGTGGAACTCGCGGGCGTCACTGCCATAACCGAAGAAACGCCGGGTACCGATCACCAGGTTCAGGCCCAGGCTCAATTGCGACTTCTCGCTGTAGCGGTAGCCGTTGTAGCCGAAGGTCAGCGGGGCGTACTTGAGCGGGATCTGGTCGCTGCTGCGGCCAAAGCGCATCTCTTCATCGAAGTCCTTGAAGTCCACGCCCGCCGACAGCGAGTTGGCCCAGTTGGCGCTGGCCGGCAAGGCATAGATCGCCGCGACCCCGTAGGAATGGCCCTTGCCCAGCACGTTGCTGCCGCCGATGGTGGCGATGTTGCTGTCGGACTGGTAGCCGGAGAACTGCAAGCTCCAGCGATCGCTCAGGGGAGCGGTATAGGAAGCGGACCAGACCTTGGCGTTGGAGGTGTCCTGGGGCGCAGTGAAGAAGGTCAGGGAAACGCTGTGGCCCAGTTGCCAGAGGTTGTCGTAGCCGACACTGGCCACGGTGCGCAGCTTCTCGGTATCGGCGCTGTAGTCGTTGTTCAGGCCGATGCTGGCGCGCCAGGGATTCTTGTCTTCCACCTGCAGGTCCACATCCATGGTTCCCGGCCGCTGGCCTTCGCGCACCAGGGGCATGACCTGGCGCCCAGCACCGCGATTGAGCCCCGCCAGCTGGTCCTGCACCGTGGCGAAGTCCGGCACCTGGCCCTCTTGCAGCGCCGGCACCTGCTCGCGGATCTCCACTGGCGAGTAGTGCTTGGCGCCCACCACGCGCACCCGGCCGACCCTGGTCTCGCTGACTTGCAGGTAGACGATGCCGTCCTCGACCTTCTGCTCCGGCAACTCGACATACACCGACTGGTAGCCGCGGGCCTGGTAGACCTTCTGCAGCGCATCGCGGGCGCCCTCGATGTCGCTCAGGGCCTTCTGCGGCCCGAGGAACGGATACACCGCCTCTTCGATGGCCCGGGCGTCGAGCACGGTATTGCCGCGCACGAAGTACTCGTTGACGTCCACCAGGCGCGCCGGGGCCTGGGCCTCCTGCGCAGGTTCGGCCGGCCCCTGGCCGCCCTCCTCGGCCTGCACCGCCGGCGCCAGCGCCAGCCATGCCAACCAGCCGCACAACGGCCACCAGCGCCCGCTACTGCCCGGTCGTCCTGATTTGCCCGAATACTCCACACCGCCCCCTAGAAGTCTGAAAATTGGCGCGCGCACGCGCATTGCCGTCGCCGTCTGCACAGCGTTTGGCCGATTCAATTGCTGGTGATCGAAGTGTTGTCGTGACGTGCCAGCCAGGTATGCAGCAGCGCGAAGTTCAGCGAGAACTCCGGCATCTGCAGCAAGGCTTTGCAGAACACTTCACCGATGATCTGGTGGATCAGGTGCACCGCCCGAGGGTTGTTCAACAGCGCGGCGATATCGCGGCTCAGGACACTGAAGCTCCAGACCTTCTGGTTCAGGCCCAGGCCGACGAACCAGCGGAACAGCAGGTTGTAGTTCAGCTGTTCGTAGAGCTGCTGTTCGCTGGGCACCGAGTACAAAAGCTGCAGCAACAGGATGTGCATCACCGTGCGTGGGGCGATGCACAGGCCGGCCTCGGCATTGAGGGTCTCGAACAACTCGGCATGGCGGTCCAACAGCTCTTCGATCTGCGGGCGCAGCAGCACCAGCGAATGCCCTGGCGGGATGTAGCTGGACACCTCCTTCAAGGCGCCCTGCCAGTCATCCTGGGAGACGATCCAGACCCACGGCGCCCCATAGCGATAGACCGAGACCGGCTTCTTGCGCGCCGCCTCGACGATCTTCGACAACCGCTGGTCCAGCTCCTGCATGCCCACTTTCGAGTAGCGTTCCATAGTCCCCATAGCCTCACTCCCGGCGTCCCGCCTCGGCTTAGAAAAGTGGCCTGGCGGCCCCCTCAAGCGCGTTACATACCCAAGACGTGCGTGGCGATGGGCTACCGAACTTTTGTCATAAAAGCTTCATTCACAAGCTGGGCAGCAGCCTGAAGCCGTCCGCCAGGTGGCGCGGTGGGTCGGGGGCCTGCGGCCGCTGCGCGGTGGGTCGCAGCCCCGTGTAGCCGCTGCCGCAGGCTGCGCATGACCGCGCAGCGGGCACCCTGGCAGTGGGTCAGGTGGGTCGAGGTTCCACGGCCCCTGCACGACCGGTCGCAGCCTCGCAGGCTCGACAGCGGCTACAGCCGTTTGCAAGCCCGGAGTGGTGGGTCAGGCGGAGCACAAAGGCAGGCACGAGCCACCACAACGCAGCCCAGGCGTTGATCGAAGGCTTCGAGTCACTGTTGGGGGAAAAAACATTCTGGCAAATGGCTTCACAAGAACAGCTCTGTCCGGCCATGCGGGAAATGCTCAATTATCACGGACACGGGCGCCTGGAGCCTCGACCTGCCTGACCTCGCCCGGCTGTTTGGCGAGCATACGCAGAGCGACGGAATGACCGTCTCGAGGCTGGCCGGTTTTGCCGGACCTGGACCTTGCAGGCTACGGGTTTGCCGATCAGTGTGTTTCGACCAGGCAGTGACGACAGGATCAATGGTCCATTCCGGCTAAATGCTGTATTACGTTGCCGACAACAGCGACCGGTAAGCCCCGCTGGAAAATCACCACGACCATCCATCCCCGCGCAGGAAACGGAACCACCCCATGAAGTTCATTTCGGCAGGCAAGCGCGTCGAGCCGCGGCGGGTCGGCTATCGGAGCCTGGGTTTCGGCGAAGCCACATCCCTGGAGACAACCCCCTTTGAGCTGCTGATAGCCCCTGGGGAGCTGGCCCAGGGCTTTATCCAATGCGCCGACGGGTTCATCAGCCAGTGCCGGGACGATGACCTGGCCCAGGGTTTTGCCGACATCGTGCACTTGCAGCGACTGGGCTACCCGAAGTTCGAAGACCTGCTGGCGAACCAGCCGCAGCTGGCAGCCGGGCTGATCAAGGACTACCTCTACTTCGACCTGCTGCATGCACTGTTCCCCAACACCAGCGCACTGGCGCTGGTCATCAACGAGATCGCCAGCGTCCTCGTCGCGAAGAGCACAGTGACCATCACCGGCCTGGCGTTTCCCGTCGATCACCGACACTCAGCGCACTGACCTGCCGGCGCGAACCTTAGCTGGTCGTTTGCAACAGGCGGGCCATGTCCAGCAGGTAGGCGGCCCGGGCCTGGCTGTCGAGATCTTCCAGGCTAGGCACCACCGGCAACAGCAGGCAGTAGTCCGCCAGGAACTGCGCATCCCCCCATGAACGAGCCCGAAGGCATCCGGCCAATCACCTGGTCATTGGCGCCCTGGCGGGCCAGTTCGACACGTTGCGAAATCAGCGACATTCATTGCCCCTTGATAGGGGGCCCGGCCTCGGCCACCAAGAAGCAAGTGCTCAAGCCTCGCTCGAAAGTGAGCGGTTCCATACCGGCAACCCCATGCTTCTACAGTGGCCTGGCACCGGCCTACGGCCTACACCGCACGCACGACGGTGTAGGTCAGCGTGGCCGAGAACAGCGCCAGGACGATGGCCGTGCCCCTGGAAAACAACGGGCCCGATACCCGGCCCAGGTATTGCGCGCGAATGCCGGCACCGAGGGAAACCCAGAGCAAGGCGATGGGTGCCAGCGCCAGGAAGAATGCGCCCAATGAAGGAACGAAACTCCCCACGTTGGCAAACGAAGTGGCCGGGAAAATCACGCTGGCAAAGATCAGCCCCTTGGGATTGAGCACGGTGGCGATCAGCAAGTGGCGCGGCCAATTGTCGAAGCGCTCGACCTGATGGGCGCCACGGGTCGAGGTCTTCCAGGTCTTCAGGGCCAGCGCCGCGATGTAGCAGGCACAGGCCAGCTTGATCAAGTGGATCAGCCACGGATGGTCCTGGGACAACAACGCCAGCCCCCAGCCCCAGGTACAGATCGAGACGGTGTAGCCGAGCATCTCGATCAGCACCAGGGGCAAGGAGCGCCACACACCGAACTTGAAGCCCGAAGCCAGCAGCAAGGTATTCGAGGGGCCTGGCACTATCAGTATCAGGGATGAGAACAGCGCGATCTTGTAGAGGTCGTCCATTGGTATGTTTTCCTATTCCGTCAGGAAAGTCGTTCTTGTTCGAGGAAATGCGGCTACTGCGTTGCCACCGGTCAGGTGGAGCGCCCACCCACGGATTTGTAGAGGCTGATCAGGTGCGTCCGGAGCTGGCTGTCGCTATCGACCAGGTCGCGCTGGGCCTCGAGCAGGGAACGCTGGGCATCGAGTTGGTCCAGGTAACTGGCATCCCCGGCGGCGTGCCTGGCACGGGTCCACTCGTAGGCGCGAGCCTTGCTGTCGTAGCTGTCCTTGAGGTGTGCCACACGCCGGTACTCGTTGTGGTAGCGGCTCAGGGCATCGTCCACCTCCTGCCATGCCGCCAGCACGGTCTGGTGAAACGCCACGGCCGCCTCCTGCTGTTCGAGCTTGCGCAGGACCACGGTCTTGCTGCGTCGCCCGCGGTCGAACAGCGGCAGGTCCAGGCGCGGCCCCACCGACCAGCTTCGGCTGCTCCAGTCGGCAAACTTGCCGCCTTTATAGGATTCGAAGCCGAAGTCGGCCCCCAGCATCACGCTGGGATAGAGTTCTGCCTCGGCTACTCCGATGCCGGCCGTGGCCTGGTGCAACCTGGCTTGCGCGGCGCGAATATCCGGACGCTCGCGAGCCAGCTCGGCCGGCAGCCCCAGCCGCAAATCCGGCAATGAGTTGCCAGGAGCCGGCCCGGGTGAGCCGGCCAGCAAAGCGTCCAGAGCACCGGGACGCTCGCCCAGCAATACGGCGATGCGGTTGGCCGCCTGGGTCTGTCGTGCCTTCCAGCCGGGTATCTGGGCGTTCAAATTTGCCAGTCGCGCCTCCTGGCGCTCCACCGCAAAACCGTCCTCCTCGCCTTCACGGGCCTGCACCGTCACCACTTGCAGGTGCTCGGCGAGGATCTTCGCTTCCTGCTCCAGCAGGCTGGTCTGGCGCTGCGCGGTACGCACCTCGATGTAGTTTCTCGCCAGTTCGCTGGAGACGCTGAGCAGTACATCGTCCAGGGTCGCGGCAGCGCTATCGACCTCGGCCTCGGCGGCTTCGCCAAGGCGCGACACCCGCCCCCAGATATCCAGCTCCCAGGAAACGTCGAACCCGGCCTGGTACAGGCTGTAGGGATCGGTCAGGGCCTTTTCCAGGGTCTGGCGGTCGCCGCCCAGGGCTTCGAGCATGCGATTGTTCGGGGCATACCGGCTTTGCCGATTCCTGGAGGCCGCGCCGGAGAAAGACACCTCGGGCGTCTCCAGGGATGCGACGATCTGGCGCTGCAACCGGACCTGGGCAAACCGCAGCAAGGCGGTATGCAGGTCCGGGTTGTCCTCCCGCACCCGGGCCTGCAGGCGGTCCAGGACCGGGTCGCCAAACACCTGCCACCAATTGCCGTGGCTGCCTTGGGCGGCGGTCACGGATGGCGCTCCAGGTGCTGCCGGCAACGCCGGTCCACTGTGCCAGTCCGTCCACCGATCAGGGCTTTGCACCTGGGGCGCCTTGAAGTCAGGACCGACGGTGCAGGCCGAGACAGCCATCAGCAGGGCCGCCGCCAGCCCATTGAGCAGATATGCAGAATGAATCGTTTTCATGACGTTCCTTATCCAGCCAATTCAAACCAATCGATTGCGAAACAGCCAGGCGGCCAGTGGCAGGGTCACCAGCGCCACGGCGAACATGGGCACCAGGTTCGCCGAGACATCGGCCAGGCTCGCCCCTTCCAGGTAGATCCTCCTGACCAGGTCGATGGCGAAGCGCAGCGGGTCGAGGTAAGTCAGCCATTGCAAGGCCTGGGGCATGCTATGCACCGGGGTGATCAGCCCGGACAGCAGGATCAGCGGCATCATCAACACGAAGGTGTACACCATGGCCTGCTGCATGTTGGCCGAGAGAGCAGATATGGACAGGCCGATCCCCACGCAGGCGCTGGTGAACACGAACAACCCCAGGTACAGGTCCAGCACGGAGCCGATCATGGGGATCTCGAACCAGAACAGCCCGACCAGCAGGATCAGGCTCGATTGCAGCAAGCCGATCAGCACCGAAGGCAACGCCTTGCCCAGCAAGATCACAAAGGGGGTGAGTGGCGTGACCAGCAGTTGGTCGAAGGTGCCTTGCTCACGTTCCCTGGCCACCGAGAGCGCCGCCAGCATCAGGGTCTGGATCATGCTCAAGGCGGCGATCAGGCCAGGCACGATGTTCCAGCGGGTCTGCAAGTTGGGGTTGAACCAGGCACGTGTTTCCAGGCGTACGGGAGCGTTGGCGGCCCCCAGGAACTGCTGGTTGAAATCACCCACCAGGTTGGCGATGTGCCCGGCCGCCATCCCGGCGGTCGTGGAGTTGCGCCCATCCAGCACCAGCTGCAGGCCGGCATTGTCCTGGCGCGCCAGGCGCTCGTCGAAGTCCACGGGGATGTGCAACACCAGCAGCGCCTCGCCACTATCGATGGCCGGGGCGATCTCGCCGACGCTGGTCAGCGTCGCCGCCCGGGCAAAGACCCCGGAAGCATCGAAACGCGCGATCAGTTCCCGCGAGGCACGCCCCTGGCTCTGGTCCAGCACCGCGTATGGCACGTAGTTCAGGTCGTAGGTCGCGCCATAACCGAAGAGCAGGGACTGGACGATCGCCGGAGCGATCAGGATCACCCGGTTGGCCGGGTCCTTGACGATGGCCAGGATCTCCTTCTGGATCAGGAACAACAGCTCGCGGAGGAAGTTCATCAGCTTGTCCATTGGCTCACCCCACCTTCTTGCGCGTGCACAGGCGTGCTGCGTTCAACAGGAACACCGCATAGACCGCGAGGATCGCCAGGTTCTTCGCCACCAGCGCCCAGTTGTTGCCGGCCAGGAACAAGGTCTTCACCAACTCCATGAAATAGGTCGCCGGCAGGATCGAACCGACCATGCGGATGAAGGTCGGCACATTGCGCAGGTCGAACAGGAACCCCGAGAGCATCAACGCCGGCAGGAAGCTGAAGATGATCGCGATCTGGCTGGCCAGGAACTGGTTGCGGGTCTTGGCCGAAATCAGCAGGCCGATGCCCAGGGTCACCAGCAGGTACAGCATGGAACTGAACAGCAGGAGCAACAGCGATCCCTGGATCGGCACCTGGAACAACAGCCGCGCGGAGACCAGGCACATCACCAACCCCAGGAGTCCCACCACGAAATACGGAATGATCTTGGCCAGCAGGATCTCGATCGACTTGACCGGGGTGACGAACAACGACTCGAGGGTGCCCCGCTCCCATTCCCTGGCCAGCACCAGGGACGTCAGGAAGGCTCCCACCAGCGTCATGATCAGGGCGATCAGCCCCGGAACCAGATACCAGGTGCTGCTGTTGGCGGCGTTGAACCACATCCGCTCCACCACCAGCACCCGTCCCGAGGGTGGCGCCTGCCTGGTGCGTTCCAGGTACTGCTGCTGCCAGACCGCCAGCGCCCCCCTGACATAACGCCCGAGGGTCGCCGCGCTGTTGGCATCGGCGCCATGCAGCAACAACTGCAAGCGAGCGTCATGCCGTTCGAGCCGCCTGGAGAAATCGGCCGGAACCCGAACGATGCCATCGACCCGACGCTTGTCCATCAGTGCCTGTGCCTCGACCATGCTGGTGACCCGGGTGACCGAGAAGTAGGTCGAGCTCTCCAGCTTGGCCACCACATCCCTGGCCGTGGGCGAGCTGTCTTCCAGGACCACTGCCAAGGGCGTGTTGCGGATATCCAGCGACAAGCCGTAGCCAAATATCAGGATCAGCACGATGGGCAGGATCACACCGATGGCCATGTTGCTCTTGTCCCGCAGCAACTGGCGGAACTCCTTCCTGGTCAGTGCCAGCAGCCTGCGCCGCATACCCGATCCCGCGCCATTGAAGTCGGACATACTGGCTCCTTAGTGCGCCGCGGCCCGGGCTTGGGCCCGGGCACGCTCGACGACGGCGATGAATGCACTGTTCATGTCGTCCAGTGCCTGGTTGTCCTGGTGACGGACTTGTTCCGGGGTGCCCAGGGCCAGCAAGCGCCCGGCATCCTGAATCACGATGCGGTCGCAATACTCGGCCTCTTCCATGAAATGGGTGGTGATGACGATCGTCGTGCCGCTTGCCGCCAAGGCGGTGATCCGTCGCCAGAAAGCCCGCCGGGCCAGGGGATCGATGCCGCTGGTGGGCTCGTCGAGAAACAGGATTTCCGGCTCGTGCAACAAGGCGACCGCCATGGCCAGGCGCTGCTTGTAGCCACCTGGCAGCTCGCCGCTGCGCACATGTTGTTGTTCGCCCAGTTCGAACTGCTCGAGCATCTGCGCCATCCTGGCCCGTAGCCGGGCACCATGCAGGCCATAGGCGCCGCCGAAGAAACGCAGGTTCTCCACGGCCGACAGGTTGGCGTACAGGGCGAACTTCTGCGACACGTAGCCGATGCGACGGCGTGCCGCGGCCCGCGCGGTGCGCAGGTTGACCCCGGCCACCTCCAGGTAGCCACTGGAAGCCGGGAGCAAGCCGCAGAGCATGCGGAAGGTGGTGGTCTTGCCCGCCCCGTTGGGACCGAGCAAGCCGAAAATCTCGCCCTTCAGGACTTGGAACGAGGTGCTTGCGACTGCCGTGAAATCGCCGAACTTGCGCACCAGGTCGCGCACCTCTATGACCACCGGACGCTGTAGGGCGGCCTTTTCCTGGCTGTCGTTGGCCGCTGGCTGTTGCGTCCCATCGACCGCGACGGTTTCCTTGGCCTGCTGCCTGAGCAGCACCATGAAACCATCCTCCAGGCGCGCCGCCAGGGCCTGGGGCGCCGCCAGGCCGGCCAGGGACTCGATCTGCGCCAACTCCGCCTGGGCGCTGCGGATGAAGCGCACCTGGCCACCTTCCGGCACCGCATCGACCACGTGCTCGCGATCATCGAGCAGGCCGGCCTGCAACGCCCTGGCGGGGGTACCGTTGGGCGGTGCAACGCCATAGCACATGCCTTGCGCCAGCTGGCACAGCTGTGCGGGTGGCCCCTGGGCGATCATTTGGCCCTGGTACAACACGAAGACCTGGGCGCAGCGCTGGGCCTCGTCCATGTAGGCGGTACTGATCAGCACCGTCAGGTTCTCCTGCTCGATCAACTGCTCGATGATGCTCCACAGCTCCCGGCGCGACAGCGGGTCCACCCCTACCGTCGGCTCATCGAGCAGCAACAGTTGTGGGGAGCGCACCAGAGTGCAAGCCAACCCCAGTTTCTGTTTCATGCCGCCGGAAAGCTGCCCGGCCAGGCGTCCACGGAACCGCTCCAGGTCCATCATGTGCAAGAGCCGGGAAAAGCGCTGGTCGCGCTCCGGACCGCAGACACCGTGCAGATCGGCATACAGTTCCAGGTTCTCCTGGATGGTCAGGTCCTCATAGAGCCCGAATTTCTGAGGCATGTAGCTGATGCGGTCCTGCACTTGCTGTGGCTGCGCGCCGACATCCAGGCCCAGCACGCTCAACTGGCCCGCGTCGGCCTGCATCAACCCGGCGATCAGCCGCAGCAAGGTGGTCTTTCCCGCGCCGTCAGGACCGACCAGGGCACTCAACTGGCCACTGGGAACCTCCAGGGATACCCGGTCCAGGGCTAGCTGTTGCCGGGCGCCGGCCTTGAAGTGCTTGACCAGTTCGGACGCCTGGACCGTAGCCACCGCGGCGCTCATGGCGTGTCCTCGGCACCCGGCGCCTGGTCGAGGTAGACGGTAGCCGGCATGCCCAGACGCAAGCGATCGCCAGGGTCCTTGACCAATATCCGGATCTCGTAGACCAGGCTGGTGCGCAGGTCCTCGGTCTCGACCGACTTCGGGGTGAATTCGGCGACCGAGGAGATGTAGCCCACCCGGCCGTCGATGGCCTGGTCGGGAAAACTGTCGGTGAACACCCGCGCGGGCTGGTCCGGTCGGACCTGGCCGAGCTGGCGTTCGTTGACATAGGCGCGGACCCATTTCGGATCGGTCAGCGCCAGGGCGAATACCGGTCGCGCCGGGGAAGCCATGTCGCCGGGTTCGAGCAGGCGGGTGCGTATCCGGGCCTGGGTCGGGGCCTTGAGCTGGGCCCGGGCGAGGTCATGTTCCAGCAGATCGAGATCGGCCCTGGAGACCTGCAGGTCGGCTGCTGCCTGGGCGATGTCTTCGTCCCGTGGGCCGATCTTGGCCAGGGTCCAGGACTCACGCTGTTCCTGGACCTGGGCCTTGGCCACTCGCAAGCGAGCGGCCGCCTGATCCAGGCGCTGCTGGCTCACGCCCTTGCCCTGGGTGTCGTCGGCGATGCGCCGCAGGCGTTGGTGTTCCAACTGGGCCAATTGTGCTTCGGCCTGGGCTGCCTCGAACCGCGACCGGGCCTGCTCGACCTCCTGGGGCCGGGTACCATTCTTCAAGCGCAGCAATGCCTGTTCCTGGGCATTGATCCGGGCCCTGGAGCGGGCAATCTCCAGACGCAGCGTGCGAGTGTCGAGCTCGGCCAGAACCTGGCCGGCCTGCACCAGGTCGCCCTCCTCGGCATGCAGCGCCGCGATCCGTTCACTGCCTTCGAACGCCAGGGACACCTGGCGGATGTCGACGTTGCCATGGAGCTTGAGGCGCCCGTCCGACTCTCCGGGCTGGAGGAGAAACCAGGAAACCCCTGCCGTTACCGCCAGCAGTACGGCAACCCCTGCAATCAACTGCTTCTTCATCCATGAGTCCTTTGTTTGCCAAGGCCTAATTAAAATTCAATTTGAATTGAAATTGAAAAATAACAGATACTGGCCGTGAAGCAACCCCCTATGCCCGACCATGAGGAACCCCATGAGCACTCGACGCAGAGCCGGCAGAAGCGACGGCGAACACACCAGAATCCGCATCCTCGAGGTGGCTGCCCGGCTGTTCGCCCAGCACGGCTATGCCGCCACCGCGAGCAAGCTGATCTGCGAAGAAGCCGGCGCCGACCTGGCCGCCATCAACTACCACTTCGGCAGCCGCGAGGAACTGTACAAAGTGGTGCTGATCCAGGGGCACCAGCAGTTGGTCGACGTCGAGATCCTGGCGCGCATCGCCCACAGCGAGGAACCGGCACAGGCCAAGCTCGATGTGTTCATCGACACCCTGGTCGACCGGGTACTGGATGAGCAAAGCTGGCAAAGCAAGGTCTGCGCCCGGGAAATACTGTCGCCTACGGTTCATTTTTCCAGCCTCATCCAAGAGGAAGTGATGCCCAAGTTCCGCCTGCTGGAGGCCATCATCAGCCAGATCACCGGCTTCGCTCCCGGCGATCCCGCGCTGGCCCGCTGTGTCATCAGCATCATTGCACCGTGCCTGATGCTGGCGGTGATCGACCGCCAGCAGGCCAGTCCGTTGCAGGCCGTGCTGCGGCACGATGCGCACGCCCTGAAAACGCACCTCAAACTGTTCGCCCGATCCGGCCTGGCGTCCATCGCCCCATGAGCCACTCAACTCACCAGGCTGCCGGCCGCTTGGTGCAGGGCGCCCCCCAGGACAACCTTCACCCGGGACATGACCTGGCCATCGAGGAAGAAATGCCCACCGGGAAAAACGAACTGCTCGAAACCGCAGCCCGCGTACTCCCGCCATTGCCCCATGGGCTCGGGCGGAGCGATCAAGTCCTGGGCGCCGCTCAGGCACGTGATGCCGACCTCCAACGGCCCGGGGTGGGCACGGCCATAGGAATGAACCATCGCGATATCCGCCTGGATGATGGGCAAGTACATCTGCATCAGGTCTTCCTCGGCCAGCACCACCGCTGGCACGCCTCCCATGGCTTGCAGCACTGCGATGGCCTGCTGCGCGGGCAGTTGGTGCAAGGGTTCCACCCGCTGCGGCAGATGGGGCGCGACCATGCCTGACAACACCAGTTGCAAGGGCAGGCGCTGCCGGCGCTGCTGCTGCACATTGGCGACCGCGAACGCCAGCAATGCCCCCATGCTGTGCCCGAAGAAACAGCAGGGGATATCGTCGCTGAACTGCTCCAGGCAATCAGCCACGGCCTGGGCCGCGACCTGCAGGTCGACATAAGGGGCTTCCCGGCTGCGCCCTTCCCGTCCCGGCAGTTGCAGCGCATACAAGTCGACCTGGTCGTACAGCGGCAGGAACCAGCGATGGAACACCGATGCCCCGCTCCCGGCGTAGGGGAAGGTGAACAGGCGCATCTTGCCCCGTGGCCGGCTGGCATAGGGAAACCACAACTCCTGGTCCAGGCGTGACGCAGTCCGCATGTTCAGCCCTCCACTCGCCGGGCCAGGGCGAAGCGATCGACCTTGCCGTTGGCGTTGCGCGGTAGCGCCTCCAGGCACAGCAGTCGGTCGATGATCATGTAGCGCGGCAGGCGCTGGGCGCAGTGGCGCTTGAGATCGATGATCGACAGCCGAGCCTGGCCCTGGGGAACCAGCACCGCCCACAACTGGGCGGTCATTCCCTCCCCGGTCACCAGCACCGCCGCCTCGCTGACCAGGGGATGGGCGAGCAACGCGGCCTCCACCTCCCCGCGCTCGATGCGGTTGCCACGCAACTTGAGCATGTCGTCGCGCCGCCCCAGGTATTCGTAGTTGCCGTCCGCCAACTGCTTGACCATGTCACCGGTCTTGTAGGGCCCCTGGTGCGCTGGCTTGCCGAAATAACCCAGCATGACCGTGGGGCCCTGGACGATCAGTTCGCCCTCTTCGCCAACGGCGCAGGGGCTGCCATCGTCTTTCTGCGCCCAGATGCGGTTGCCGGACGCCGCAGTGCCGATGGGCACCGGCAACAGGCGCTGGGGATCGATGGCAGTCACCTCGAACGCGGTGCACACGTTGGTTTCCGTGGGACCGAACAGATTGGCCAGGCGCACATCGGGATAGGCGCCACGCAGTTCGCGCAGGTGCTTGATCGGGAAAGGCTCGCCGGCGAACAGCACGACCCGCAAGGTGCCTTGCAGATCGCTCAGGAGGTCGCCGTCCTGCATCATCAGCATGAGCACCGAAGGCACCGAATACCACACCGTGATCTCGTGGAGCCTGACGAACTCGGTCAGCAATCGCGCAGAGTAGGCGCTGGACTCGGGCACCAGGTAGACCGTCCCGCCGCTATTGAGCGCGCCATAAAGATCCAGGACCGAGAGGTCGAAGTGAAACGGCGCATGGTTGGCGAAGCGATCGCCCGCCTCGAAGCCGTAGCTGGCGCACGCCCAGTCGACGAATGCCAGGGCGTTGCGATGGCTGAGGGAAACCCCCTTGGGCACGCCGGTGGAGCCGGAGGTATAGAGGATGTAGGCCAGGTCATCGGGCTGGATCTCGAGTGACGGCACCACACAGGAACCGGCCTCGATATTGCGCCAGTGGCGCGCGTCGGCCGCATCGTCCAGCACTACGCAGCGCACCTGCTGCAGTTCGGAAGCGACGAGTTCCTCCAGGCGCGCACCGGTGCAGATGAGCAGCACCGCCTGGGAGTCATGGACGATCTTTTGCAGACGCGCCACCGGGCTCATCGGATCGACCGGCACGTACACCACGCCCAAGCGCAAGGCGGCCTGCATCACCGCCACCAGGTCGACCGACTTGTGTGCCCACAGCACGACCCGCTGGCCCTGGCGCACCCCCAGGGCACAGAACATGGCGACGAATTCCCGGGTCCTCGCCTCCAGCGCTTCGTAGCTCAGTCCCTGGTTTTCGTCCACCACGGCCAAGTGCTGCGGATAACGCGCAGCGCTATGCATCACCCGTTCATGTAGCAGCCTCATAGCTTCAACTCCCGGGCGATGATCTCGTGTTGCATGTCGGTGGTGCCGGAGAAAATCGTGGTGCCGACGGAATCACGCAGCATCGACTCGATACCGAAGGACTCCAGGCAGCCCCTGCCGCCGAAGATCCTGATCGCATCGATGCTCGAAGCCAGCGCCCCCTCGCTGATCGCCAGCTTCGACAAGGCGATGTTCAGTTGCCCCGGATCGCCCTGGTCCATGCCCCAGCACGCCCGGAACAGCAGCAACCGGGCCGACTCCAGGCGCAGCTTCATCTGCGCGATGCGGTGCGAGACCGCCTGGTTGTCGCCGATGGCCTTGCCGAACTGGCGCCGGGTCCGGGCGTGCTCGATGACCTGCTCCAACTGCCGTTCCATCATTCCCAGGAATCCCGCGAACAGGCAGGCACGCTCCCAGCCCATCGAACTCTGGAACACCTGCCGGCCCTGCCCCTCTTCCCCCAGGCGATTGGCTTCGGGAACCTGGCAATCGTCGAAGAACACTTCGCCGGCCGGGCAACTCTTGAGGCACACCTTGGCCAATGGATCGCTGACCCTGATGCCTGCGGTATTGCGTTGCACCACGAACCCGCTGACGCCCAGGGCGCCGTACTCGGGGTTACTGGTGGCATAGGTGACGAAGATGTCGGCGATCGGCGCATTGCCGGCGAAGCTCTTGTGGCCGCTGAGCCGGTAGCTGCCGTCTGCCTGGGGCCAGGCCCGGGTCTTGAGGTTGCTGGAGTCCGAGCCCGCTTCGGGTTCGGTGATCGCGTTGGAACCGATGAACTCGCCACTGGCCAGCTTGGGCAGGACCTCGCGCTTGACCTGCGTCGAGGCGAACTCGGCGATGGGCATGGCGCAGGCGAACTGGTGCGCCGCAGCCGCGAAGACCAACCCCATGTCGGTGCAGCCCAGGCCGAAGGCATGCATCGCGATGGCCGTCGACAGCGCCCCCAGGCCCTGTCCGCCGTACTCCTGGGGAATCGACAAGCCCAGCAAGCCCGCCTCGCCGCAGGCCGCCCACTGCTGTGCGGTGAAGTAGCTCGAATGCGGGTTGCGACTCTCGGCCAGCGGGCCGGCACACAGCTCGGCAATCATGGCGACGTGTTTTTTCTGGGCGACATCATAGTTGAAGTCCATTTCAACTCTCCTTGCGCATGGAAGGTTTTCTGAAGGATCGATAGAAGATCAGCCGGCCGACCTCCGAAGGCACCTGCATCAGGCCCCACCAGAGCGCCTTGAGCTTTCGCAGGGTGGTCAGTTGATAGACACGAGCGTGAGGATTAGCAAAATCAAAAATAGGCGGAACAAAACTGGCCTTGGCCAACTCCGCAAAAATGCGGCTTGCAGCGTGCGCCGCAGAAACCTGGGTGCCTTGGACGTCATCACAAAGGTCCAGCGTAGTGTTGAGAATATCCTTGTACCCCTGGTACAGCGGCATCCAGAAACCATCCTCGGCCAGTCGGTCGATCTCCTCGAAAGCCTGTGGGTCCAGGGACTTGGCGAAAGCATCGTTGACCTTGCGCGCGGTGATGGTGGCGGCGATCGACTGCAGCAGCCAGACCCGGGCGAAGGCGTTCCATAGCTCGGGGTCGCGAAACGCGACATAGGCGCCTGCAGCTATCCGATCGCTCAGCTTGATGATGCTGTCCTGGGTGACAATGAACTCGCGCAGCGCCCGGCTGCGGTAATCCCCGCTGCGTACCGCATCGATCAAGCGATGGGCCAGGCCCAGCACCAGTTCCGCGCCATTGGAAAGCTTGCGCGAGAACAGCAGGTCGTTGGTCGCCGCGCCTTCGTCGAACATCAGGCAGCGGCGTTCGAGCGCCGAAGGGCACACTTCGCGCAGCGGCTCGCGAACCGTCCATTCCCGTACTCGCCGGGCACCGCCCAGGTGCTTGGCCAACCCGGGATACTTGTCGACCAGCCCAGCCAGCACCTGGTCGCCGTCAGCGCCCTGGCAAGCATCCTCGCGTACCGACACCAGCACGCTGACCAGCGGGTTGCGCGAATGCGCGTGGTTGTCGAAGGGAATGACGCCGACCCAGCCTTCCTCGAGCACATGGTGCAGCGTGCCGTCATGCCACTGGCCGGGGAAATCGTCTTCGACGCAGGCATCGAACGGCACCACCCCGAGCATATGGGTGGAAAATCCCCGGGTCCGGGCCTGCAAGGTGCAGGCCTCCGAGGGCAAGCCGGCGTGGCGGGCGACCATCTGCCCGGCCGGGCTGCCGTCGACGATGAAATCGGCGCTGACCCACCCTCCCTGCGCCACCGCGACCCTGGCTCCGCGGTCGTCGAGCACGACCCGCGGGGCATCCTCCACCTCCACCAGCTGCACGCCATAACGCACCGCCGCAGCCAGCAGGTAGGCATCGATATCGGGCCGGAACAGGTGGTTCTCACCATGTTCGGAAGGCACGTTGAATTGCAGCGCCTGGCCCATGTCCACCGCCCGGCCCGGCTGGTGGTAGATGAACCCGAGGTTCTTCTTGACCCCGGAAGACGGCATGACCTTCTGGTGGATATCGCGGGTACGGGCAATATCCTTTATCTCCGGCACCGAATAGCGGTCGGCGATCAACTCGAAAATCATCGACGTATAGGGAATCGTCGCCTCGCCCGTCAGGTCCGGCGGCAGGTGCCGGTTGCGCAGCAAGCCGACACGGACATCGTTCCTGGCCAGGCAGGCAGCGAGCATCGTCACGCTGATACTGTTGCCAGCCAAAAGAACGTCGTAATGGTTTGGCACCTGGCCAAACAGCGCATCATTCATAACCACCTCAATGGCAGATCATTCTTCAGGTATCGGTGCCACAGGCCCGTCAGGCCTCGGCCAGGCAGCCCTGTTCCCTTATGGAGCGGGCCAGGAAATCCGGCCACATCAGGCCCGGGCATTCGAGAAACTCACGAGCCTTGATCTCCAGCTTCAGATCGCGGCGACAACGGGCCACCATGTCCATGACCAGCAACGAATCCAGGCCGTAGTCCATCAGGCTGCCGCCGTCTTCGAGCTTGGCCCGCACCTGCTCGGTCTTGACCCCGAGCAGTTGGGCGTACTGCTCCCAGACATAGTCATCGAGCAAGGCCAGCACCCCGGCCTCGTCGCTGGCCGAGAGCCGCTCCAGAATGTCGCCACCGGTGCTTTCGGTGGCCCTGGCGACCGGCGCCTGGCTGCGGATGTACTCCAGCAGGGGCTGCGGGCCGCGAGACTCCAGCAACGGCTTGAAGCGATTCCAATCGACCCCCGACACCACCAGCTGGGTCATGCCGCTGGCCAGGATCCGCGACAGCAGGCCGATGTTCTGCGCCGGCACGATCTGCTTCAGGCCGACACTGGTGAGGAAGTTCAGGACCTGCTCGTCGAACAGGTGGCTGCCTCCGGCCCACAGCCCCCAGTCGATCACCAGCGCCTGCAGGCCCTGGCTGCGGCGATGCCACGCCAGGCCATCGAGGAACTGGTTGGCGGCGGCATAACTGGCCACGTGTTGCGAGCCCCAGACGCTGGCGATCGTCGAGCACATGACGAAGAAGTCCAGGTCCTGGCCCAGGGAGAGTTCATGCAGCAACCAGGTGCCCTGGACCTTCGGCCGCATGACCTGGTCGAAGCTCTCGCTGTCGATATCCCCGAGGTCCTGGGGAATGGAGATACCCGCCGCATGGAAGATGCCCTTGAGCTTCAGGCCTGGCGCTGCGCACCCGGCGAATACCCCGAGCATGTCCTGGCGCGAGGTGATATCGGCCTGCACGTAGCGAACCTGCGAAGCCTGCGCACCGAATCGCGCCAACTCGGCGCCCACCCGCTCCAGCGGACGCCGGCCGGTGATCACCACCTCGGCGGCCCCCTTGTCCAGCAGCCACTGGGCCATGGCCAGGCCGATCCCGCCCATGCCGCCGGTGATCAGGTAGCTACCCTGGGCGCAAGGCACATAACCGCGGCTGGGCAAGCGAGCCTCACTGAAGTGATTCAGGCGCTGGACATAACGCTTGCCTGGGCGCAGGCAAATCTTGTCTTCCCCATCGGGATCGATGACTTGTGCAGCCAACGCCCGGGCCCAATCATGATCGTCGGGAGCCAGGTCGATCAGGCCGCCCCAGTGCTCGGGATGCTCCAGGGCGATGGTCTTGCCAAGCCCCCACAAGGGTACCGTCGCCACCTGCATGGCCTGGCCGGGCTCCAGGCCGACCGCGTTCGCCCCCTGGGTGACCAGCCACAGCCGGCCGCCGCGCTCGCCCAGGGCGATCAGCGCCTGGACCAGTTCCAGCACCGGGTGGAACAGCTGCGCCGACAGGTTCGACAGCTCCTGCAGGCTGGTGCCATGGGCATCGACGACGCCCTTGCCGTCGAGCACGACGATCTCGGCGGCCAGCGCCTGGCTGTCCAGCGAAGGTGACTGGCCCGGGGCCTGGGCCAGGGCGACTCGACTGGCTTCGAGCAGTGCCTGGGGCGACATGACCAACGCTCGGTGCCCGGCCGACTGCAACTGCTCGACCAGTGGCTGGGCCAGCTCCGGTGAACTCGCGACCAGGGTGAACAACCGATCCGGACGGGGCGCCTCGGCCTGTTTGCGCGGACGCTCCAGCCAGTCGAGGCTGTAGAGCACATCTGGCTGGCAAAGCGTGTCGCGCAGTGCCTGCTCGTCGCCAGCGACGTCCAGGCTCACGCCTTCCAGCCGCCCCACGGGCTGGCCGGTGCTGCCATACAAGATGCAATCGAACTGTTGCGGATCCGCCGGGCTGGCGACCAGGGCCAGGCTTTGTACCTGGTGCATGCTGGCCCGCGTGCACGTCCAGCGCCGGATACCTGCCACCGTTGCGCCCGCGTTATCCGGTATCGCCTGGCCGAGGTACTCCAGGATCTGGGCCAAGCGGTTGCCTTGGCATTCGGCTTCCGCCGGCAGCTGCATGTGGTAGACGAACCCCGGTTCCTGCGTCGGCTCCTGGGCAGCGTCCGGCAACGACCCGGCGCCGTCGGGGTGCGCATCCAAGGTCAGCGACAAGACCGCTTGCCAATCGGCAGTGGCGGCTTTGGCCGCGTCGCTCAAGGCAAAGCAGCGCACTTCCCAGGCCGAGCCTGCAAGCGGCTTGAGTTCGGTGAACAGGTTCAGTTGGTCATCCGGATGCATGACCAGGGCCCGGGGCATGCTTGCCAGGCTGACGACACAGGACTCCAATTGCAGCTGGTCGATGATCTCGGCCGTGAGAAGCGCCAGCAACCGAGTGGGCCGCAGCACCACCAGGTCCTCGCGGCACTGCGCGCCCAGCGCCTGCAGCCGGGCACTGTCCAGGGTCGCCTCGAACGCCGGGGTCGGTGCCTTGACCGGGTGCCCCAGCAAGCCCGAAGAACCGGGCTGGGCCGACGAGCCGCCGGCCGATGCGCCCTGGGCCACGTCGAACCAGTAGCGCTGGCGCTGGAACGCATAGCTGGGCAGGGGTTGGCGCAACGCGCCGTCGTGTTCGTGCAGTCGCGCCCAGTCCAGATCGTAGCCGGCGACATAGAGCTGCGCCGCAGCGATACGCAGGTCCCGCGAGGGCTCGCCGGTGCGACGCATGCTGGCAATGGCCAGCATCTCCTGCGCCCCTTCGTCACGACCGACCAGCGGCGTCAGCACCGCATCGCCAGCCACCTCGAGGAAAGTCCCGATCGACAGCGCTTCACGCAAGGTAGTGATGCCAGCGCTGAACCGGACGGCCTGGCGGGTATGCATGCACCAGTAGTCAGGCGAACTCAGGCTCGACAACGTATGCACCTGCCCCGTGACACCGGCGATGACGGGCATGCGTGGCTCGCTGAAGCGCAGCTGCTTCACCGTCTCGCGGAATGCTTCGAGCATCGGCTCGGTGGCGGCGCTGTGGAAGGCATGGGACACGGCCAGCTCGCGCACCTTGCAACCACCGGTGCGCAGGCGCTCGGCCAGGGCCCGGACCTCGGCCTGCGGCCCCGCTACCACCACGTCCTGCGGGCTGTTGACCGCGGCCAGCTCGACGCTGGTTCCCGGCGACTCCCGGAGCACTGCGGCCAACTGCTCTTCGCCCATGCCCAGGGCGCACATCGCCCCACCCGCGGTCATCAGTTGCTGCGCCAGGCGACCACGCGCCTCGACCATGCGCAAGGCATCGGCGAGGGAAATCGCCCCAGCCACGCAAATGGCGCTGATTTCACCAAAGCTGTGCCCGAACACCGCATCCGGGGCGATTCCCCAGTGCATCCACAGGCGAGCCAGGGCGTACTCGACGGCGAATATGGCTGGCTGTGCGTACCGGGTCTGCTCCAGGTAGCCTTCGCTGGCGGCCGAATCGTCCAGCACCAGGGTGAGCAGATCCACCTCCATCATCGGGCCGAGCAAGGCCCGGCACTCGTCGATCCGTGCCTTGAAGAACGGTTCGTGCTCGTACAGGTCCCGGGCCATGCCGCGGTACTGGCAACCCTGGCCGGGAAACAGCATGACCAGCCCCTCGCCGGCCCCTTGGCAGCGTCCGTCGAAGACGTTGCCGATGATCTTGCGCGATGCATAAGCCGCCAGCTGCTCGCGCAGCCCTTCGCGGCTATCGGCAACGGCGGCGAAGCGATGGCCGAAATGCGCGCGGCCCAGGTTCGCCGTGTAGCACAGGTCGCGCAATTCGAGTTCGTCATGCTCGGCGATGAAACGCTCGTAGCGCCCGGCAACCTGGCGTCGCGGAGTTTCGCCCTTGGCCGAGATAGTCAACAGCTGCCAGGGGCTGCCACGTCCCGCGGCGCGCGTCCTGGGCGGCGGGTCCCCCACCACCACATGGGCGTTGGTCCCGGTGACACCGAACGAACTGACCCCGGCGTGCCGCGCCTTGCCCTGGCGCGGCCAGGCCGTGGCCTCGGTGACCACCTTCAGGGCCAGGCGATCCCACTCCACCCGAGGGTTGGGATTATGGAAGTGCACTTGCGGCACCAGGGTTTCCTGCTGCATGCACAAGAGGATCTTCGCCAGCCCGGTGACCCCGGCGACTGGCTCCAGGTGCCCCATGTTGGCCTTGATCGAACCGACCAGCAGCGGTGCCGCGCTATCACGCTGCTGACCCAGCGCGGCATGCAGTGCCCGCAGTTCGATCGGATCGCCCAGGGCCGTGCCGGTGCCGTGGGCCTCGACATAGTCCACCTCCGGGCCTTGGAGCCCGGCCTGGCCCAACGCCAGGCGGATGACTTCCTCCTGGGCATGGATATTGGGCACCGTGATCCCACTGCTGGCCCCGTCGTTGTTGACCGCGCTGCCCTCGATCACCGCCATGATCGGATCCTGGTCGCGCACCGCATCGCCCAGGCGCTTGAGGGCGAGGATCACGCAGCCTTCAGCACGCCCATAGCCATCGGCCGCGGCATCGAAGGTCTTGCAGCGCCCATCGGGCGCTACCGCGCGCAGCTTGCTGACCAGGATGAAACCGTAGGGCGACAGGATCAGGTTGACCCCACCGGCCAGCGCCACGTCGCTCTCGCGATTGCGCAGGCTGTTGCAGGCCTGGTGCAGGGCCACCAGGGACGAAGAACACGAAGTGTCGAGCACTACCGCCGGCCCCCTCGAGCCCAGGGTGTAGGCGATGCGCCCGGCGACGAAACTGGTCTCGCCATAGAACTGGTAGGCATTGACGTCCTCGGCCACGCCCAGTTGCTGGCGCAGGCGCACGTAGTCATTGGTGCTGACGCCCATGAACACTCCCAGCTTCTTGTCGTGCAGGCTGTCAGGGGCGATAGCGGCATGTTCCAGGGCCTCCCAGGCCACCTCCAGGGCCAGCCGCTGTTGCGGGTCCATCCCTTGCGCCTCCTTTGGCGAGATGCCGAAGAAAGTCGGGTCGAACTGGTCCACCGCGTCGATGAACCCACCGCGCATGACATAGGCCTTGCCGGGCGCCTGCGGATCGGGATCGTAGTAGTCGGTACCGTAGAGTCGGTCGCTGGGCATGTCGCCCACCGCATCGGTGGCGTTCTTCAACAGGTTCCACAAGCGCCTGGGGTTATCGGCGTTGCCCGGCAGCCGGCAACCCAGGCCGACGATGGCGATGGGCTCGCCGGATGCCTGGGACTTGCCGGCGACCTTGTCCTTGAGCGCACGGATGGTGGTGATCGCCTGAGCAAGGCTCTCTTGCAGCTGGTCCTTGCTTACATCGCGGATATCGTTATCCATAAAAGGCCTCGATCGATGATTCTCTGGCAGTTGGCGCGCAACTGCCGGGCTAGTAGTTGGCCAGTTCCCGCAACTCATCCTCGAGTGCGCCAATCAGCTCGGCCCGGGACAGTTGATTCAGGTCCTGCTGTTGCGCTGCCTGCGCGCCGGGCTCGGCAGCGACAACCGGTGCGGGCTCCAGGAGCTGGTCCACCAGGTAATTCGTCACCTGCTCGATGCAGGTGTACTCGAAGCCGAAGGTGGACGGCAGGTCGATGCCCAGTGCTCGGTTGAGCCTGGCGCGCAGATCCAGCGACATCACCGAGGACATGCCCATGTCGAAGAACCCCTTGCGTACGTCCAGGTCCCGGCCATCGGTGATGCCCAGCACCTGCCCGACCATTTCGCAGACCAGCGCCTGCATCGCTCGGCGCTGGCGCGCGGGAGGCATGCCGGCGAACGCGTCCAGGCGCGGGCCTTGCTCGATGTCCTGCATGCCTACGTGCTCCAGCAGCGGCCAAGGCAGGATGCTCTGGTACAGGCGCTTGAGTTGCGGCCACTGGACGTCGAGCAGGCCGCGTGGGCCATGACCGCCCTCGAGCAGGCGCAGGATGCCCTGCTCGATTCGAACCTGGCTCAGCGGTTGCAGCCCACTGGCTTGCAGCGCCGCCCTGGCGTTGGCGTCGTGCTCCAGCTCGCGCTCGCTTTGCGTCACCTGCAGCAGTTGGCAAGCAAGACCTTGGCGGCGGCGCTGATCGTGGATCCAGGTGGCATAGGCATCGGCGATGGCACAGGCGGCAAAACCCGCACCGCCGAGCAGGGAGGTGACGCTGCCGATGATCAGGAAGAACGCCCGAGGGTCGTCCAGCGCCTGGTGGATCTGTTGCAGGACTTCAAGCTGGCGGGCGAGCGCCCGCGCCTGGGAACCGAACTCCGGTTGGGCCAGGGCCACGGTGCGCCAGTCGGTGCCGAGATGAACGAATCCGGCGATAGGCCCCTGTGCCCGCAGTGAGCCAAGAAGCTGCGCCAGGGCCAAGTCTCCCTCCTGCGCAAGCATGACTGTCGACAGCGGCAGCGGCGTCGGTTGCGGCCTGCGCACTTGGTCCGGGGCCTGGCTGAGCAGCAACGCGCGCTGGGCGCCGCGCCGGGCGAGCGCCAGCAACACCGGTTCCAGGTCGCTGCCGGGGCAAGCGTGGATCAGTACCGTTCCGGCCAGCGGTGGCAGGTCCAGCGGCCATACACCAGCGGCTGGCTCCTCCACCAGGTACTGGGCCCGGACCCGAACACCCTCGATCGCCAGGTGGTCATGGCTGGGTTGTCCCCGCAGCAGCTGGCAAAGGCTGGCGTAGCTTCTGCTGTCGCGTCCATCGAGGCTGACCAGGCCACCCCACCAGGCCGGATGTTCCATGGCGAAGATATGCGCCGCACCTTGCCATGCGGCGTGGATCACGGCCGCTACCGGTTCACTGGCCTGGCTGCCGGCCACGGCAAACCAGATCGGCTTGGCGGGCTTGGCGCTGCTCGCCGTCGCGGCGGCCAGGGCCTGCATGAAGTCGGTGCCGGCCAGCAGCGCCGGCGACAGGCCACCTTGCCCCACCCCGGTACCGGTGGTGCCGAGCACTACCAGCCCACGACAGCCAGCGTCCGCGCCGACCCGGCGCAACACCTGGGCAAGCCGCTGCGGTAACGGCTGTGTGTCGTCCTGCAAGGCGATGACCTCGACCGGGCAATGCCCTGCCTGGCAGGCCGCTTCCAGCGGGCGTGCATCCTCGGCCTGACACGCCAGTACCAGCCAATGTCCCGGAGCCGGTTCGCTGGCCTCGGGCAACGGATAGTCGCGCCATTCCCGGCGGATCATCGGTACTTCGGGGGCCGCCTCGGCGATCTCGGCCAGGTACCGCGAACCAGGTTCGGCCAATAGTGGAGCCTCGAACAGAGCGACCCGGCAGCCCTGCAAATCGAAAGCTTGCAGGCAGCCCGCCTGGCCATCCGCCCCAGGAGCCAGCACGACCCTCAGGCTTGATGGCAGGTCGGCAAGCACCTGGACCCGGGCAAACCCGAGCAGGGCCGCGGCATGGGCACCCTCGAAGAGCTTGATCGCGTTTTCCAGCAAGTCCGCCTGGCGTTGCTCCGGCGCCAGGGACGCCGCGAAGTGGCTCAAGGCTTGTCGCGGCCCTGCCGCCGAGCTTGCCGACAATCCGGGCAAGCCCTCTTCGGATAGCTCCAAAGGCTGTTCGCCAGGCACTTGCAACTCGCCCGGCAGGTGCATCTCGCAATCCTGTAGCGTTCCGCTCATGCACACGTGGCGGATTTCGTCATGGACGCCCTGCACGGCCAGCTCGAACGTGGCACCGCACGCCTGGAGATGCAGGGTCAGATGCGAGATCAGAGGTTGCCCGGTGGCCAGGCCCACGCGGGCAATGCGCAGGTCGCGAATCTGCTGCGGGCCCCGTGGTGTTTCGCGGATGGCCTGCAACAGCGCATCGAGCAGCCAGTACGGCTTGAGCCCCTGGCCCCGGCCAGCGAGGGGCTCGTAGTAGTCACCCTGCGGATCGAGCACCGCGGACCAGTACCAGATGTCGCCCGTCGGACGTGCCAGGGAATGCAGGCAGGGATGGGCCGGTAGTGCTCGCGACGACGGGCCGGACAACGCCGGGGCGACGGTCTCGATCCAGTAGTCGTTGAGCTGCCAGGGGTAGCCCGGGAGCTCGAGTGCCCGATGCCCCTCTGGCAAGCGCTCGGGACAGGACGACCGGTCCCCGCGCATGAAGGCGTCGGCCAGGAGCGCCCAGGGCTCATCGCATGAGACCTTGTCGCCAATCGCTGAAGAGCCCTCGAGCCAGGCCTGCAACGCCTCGCGCAATTCCTGGCAGTTGCGCCCATGGACCACCAGGCGTTCCTTGAACCAGGTACGGCGCACCAGGGCGTTGGAGCAGATCTCCTGGGCGGCATGCCCGGTCTCGGCCAGGAAGGCCAGGTAACGACCGGCCAGGGCCGACAAGGCCGCCGGCGTGGCCGCGGATAGGCACAAGGCCACAGGTTCGGCGCCGTCCGACAGGGGCGCGACCGGTAGCGGCCGGTGGCCCTTGAGCAGGACATGCACGTTGGTGCCGGTAAAGCCGAAGGCACTGACCCCGGCAATGCGCGCTTCGGCCGGTTCCGGCCAGGCCACGGCCTGGCGCGGCAGCTTGAGGTTCATCTGTTCCCACGCCACTCGGGTATTGGCGGTATGCAGATGGGGCTGCGGCGGCACCAGGCCCCGCTGCGCCACCAGGCAGGCCTTGATCAGCGAGGCGATGCCGGCGGCTGCCTCCAGGTGGCCGATATTGGCCTTGACCGAGGCGACGGTCAGCGCCGGCGTGCCCTCGGCGCACCCCTGGCGATAGGCGTTATGCAAGGCATTGAGTTCGATGGGGTCGCCGAGCACGGTGCCGGTACCATGGGCCTCCACGTAGCCGACTTGCTCGGCCCGCACCCCCGAACGGGCCAGTGCGTCCCTGACCAGCGCCTCCTGCGCCGGTCCGTTGGGAACCGTCAGGCCGGCACAGGCACCGTCATGGTTGATCGCCGAGCCGAGGATGGTGGCGACGATGGGGTCCCGATCCTGTTCGGCGTTGGCCTGGCGCTTGAGAATGACCACGCCGCAACCTTCTCCCCGGCCATAACCATCGGCACGGTCATCGAAAGTCTTGCTGATACCGTCCGCCGCCAGTGCACCGGCCTGGCCCATGGACTGGAAGATCGACGCCGAGGCAATGACGTTCACCCCGCCAACGATGGCCACATCGCACTCTGCGCTGCGCAGGCTGTTACAGGCCAGGTGGATGGCGGCAAGCGATGACGAACAGGCGGTATCGACGGTCAGGCTCGGCCCGCGCACGCCGAGAAAATGCGAGAGGCGCCCGCACATGGCGGAAAACGAACTGCCGGTGCCGTAGTTGGCATCCACGCCTTCGGGGCAGTTCAGGACCCTGGCTTCGTAGTCATGGGAGTTGGCTCCGACAAACACTCCGACCCGCTGGTCGAGCAGTTTTTCCTGGCTCAGGCCGGCCCGCTCCAAGGCTTCCCAGGCCACCATCAGCAGCAGGCGCTGCTGCGGATCCATGCTACGGGCCTCCTTGGGGGAAATCCGGAAGAAATCTTCGTCGAACCCCTCAGGGCACTCGATCAGGCTGGCAAAGCGCGGGAAGCCATCGCTGGCCGCCGCACCGATCAACCGTTGCTGGGGTACTGGCACCACGGTCGGGGTCTGTTCGAGCAGCAGTTGCCAAAGCGCCTCGGGGCTGTCGGCCTGGGGAAACCGACAGGCCATGGCCACCACGGCGATCTGCGCCGGGCAATCACTCGCGGCTGAGTTTCCAGGCTCGCCCTCAGTGCCCGCCGGCGTGGCTTGCGCTTGGCTGGACAACAACCCTTGCAGATAGTGGCTCAACCGGTTGAGCGTGGGATGGTCGAAACCCACGGTCGCCGAGAGCTTGAGGCCAAGGCGCTGCTCCAGCTTGCGCTTGAATTCGACCAGGGAAATGGAGTCCAGGCCCAGCTCGAAGAAACCGCGATCAGGGTCCGGGTCGACACATGCCGCACCGATGATTTCGCTCAGCAAGGCCTTGATCTGGCCGGGCACGTCGATGGCCAGGGCGGTCCTCGCCGGCTCCCGTACCGCAACCGGCATCGCCACCTGCAAGGCAGGTTCCGGCTGCCCGGGCTGGCTCAGCGGCACATCGCGGGCCTGGGCACGGATATTGCCCTGGGCGTCATAGACCACCACTTGCGCCCGCAGGTCCGCCAATGGCTCGACCAGGGGCGCCACCGGCGCGGGGGTGAACCAGAAACGCTCGTGCTGCCAGGGATAAGCCGGCAGGTCGATGGCCTGTTCCTTGGGCTGATAGGCTTGCCAGTCGAGCTTCACGCCCTGCTCGTACAGTCGAGCGAGGATTGTGGCCAACTCGGTGGCGGCGTCGCCCTGCTTGTGCAGGGCCCCGCAGACCAGCCCCTCGACACCGCGGTCGGCCAAGGCCTGGTTGATCGAGGCCGCCAACACCATGTGCGGGCCGAGCTCGACGAACAACCGGTGCCCCTGGTCGACCAGGTGCTCGATGGCCCGGTCGAAGCGCACGGTGCCACGGGCATTGTCGAGCCAATACTGAGCGTCGGCCAGCGCCATGACGTCAGGCATGGCGCTGGTGGACACCCAGGGGATCGATGCCGGTACAGCCTCCAGGCCGTCCAACCCCGAACGGATGGCTTCCAGGCAGGCATCCATCTGATAGGAGTGGAAGGCATATTCGGCCGGCATCAGGTAAGTGAAGACGCCTTCCTCGCGCAACTGCCGATCCAGCTCCAGTACCGCTTCGGGGCTGCCGGACACCACGCAGCTGGTGCGGCTATTGACCACCGACAGCTCCAACTGCCGGTCCTCCGCCAAGCGCGCCTGGAGCGGTTGCGCCGCCAGCCCCACCACCAGCATGCGGCCCCGGCCCAAGGTGCCTTTCATGGCCTGGGCGCGGAAGTGGATCACCCGTACCGCCGATTCCAGGTCCAGGGCTCCGGCGCAATAGGCGGCAGCCACCTCGCCCATGGAATGCCCGACCACAGCCGCGGGCTTCACGCCCCATTGGCCCAGACACTCGGCCAGCGCCACCTGGATAGCGAAGATGCACGGCTGGGCGAACTCGGTGAGGTGCAACCGGGACGCGCTTTGCGCACTGCGTAATTCGGCCTCGATGGACCAGTGCGCCCATTGCGCCATGGCCTGGTCGCAGCGCTGGATCATCGACAGGAACACCGGTTCACGCTCCAACAGGTCCCGGCCCATGCCGACCCATTGGGCGCCCTGTCCGGTGAAGACGAAGACCGCCGCTGGTTCGCTTTCCTCGTCCGTGGCGCATGCCGCGCAGGGGACCGTCAGCTGTGCAAGCTGGTTCTTCAACTGAGCACCATCGACACCGACCACCGCACGACGGAAGGCAAAATGTTCCCGGCGATGCAGCGCGCTGGCGACGAAAGCTCGCAGCTGCCGGTCATCCTGCTCTGGCAACTGGCCGGCATAGGCCCTGGCCTGGTCCGACACGCCTTGGGCGGACTTGGCCGACACCGGGAGGATCCAGGGCCGAGGCCGCGCCGCGGGCACCTGTTGCGAGCGCGCCTGGCGATAGGCGCTGGCGTCTTCCAGGATCATGTGAACATTGGTGCCGCTGAGTCCGAAACCGCTGACTCCGGCCAGCAGCGAGCGCTTGGGCAAAGCTTCGAGCGTCGTGGGGATGCAGAGCATGGAACGCTTCCAGTCCACCAGCTCGTTCAAGCGCGTGAGATGCAGTTGCGGGGGAACCTCGGCATGCTCCAGGACCTTCATGGTCTTGAGCACGCTGGCCATGCCGGCCGCCGCGTCCAGGTGGCCCATGTTGGCCTTGACCGACCCGACCATCAGCGAACGCTCACGGCCCTGGAAGACCCGGGCCAGGGAAGACAACTCGATGGGATCACCCAGGGGCGTGCCGGTGCCATGGGCCTCGATGTAGTCGATGTCGTCCACCGACAACCCGGCGACCTGCAACGCCTCGGCGATCACCGCGGCCTGGGCGTTGGCATTGGGTACGGTCTGGCCAGCGCTGGCGCCATCCTGGTTGATGGCCGAGCCCCTGATCACCGCCTGGATCGGATCGCCATCGCGCATGGCATCCGCCAGGCGCTTGAGCACCACGACTCCACAACCTTCGCCTCGGACGATGCCGTCGGCGGCGGCATCGAACACCCGGCACCGCCCGCTGGGGGAAATCGCCCGGATCTGGCTCATGTAGATCGTCAGGTCCGGGGCCAGCATCAGGTTCACCCCGCCCGCCAGGGCCAGGTCCGCTTCACCGGCTTGCAAGGCACGACAGGCCAAGTGCATGGCGACCAAGGACGAAGAGCAGGCCGTGGTCACGGTCATGGCCGGGCCATGCACCCCCAGGTGATAGGCGATACGCCCGGCGGCGAAGCTGAACTCCTTGCCGGCGGCATAGTAGGGATCGATCTGCCCGACCCCGGCCTCGCGTGAATGCAGTGCCAGGTAGTCCATGCCCAGCATCCCCACATATACCGCGGTGCGGCTGCCCTTGAGCTGTTCGCGAGTCATGCCGGCACGCGCTACGCCTTCGCAGGCGACTTCCAGCAACAGGCGCTGCTGGGGGTCCATTTCCCTGGCCTCGGAGGCCGAGATGCCGAAGTAATGGGCGTCGAAGCGATCGACATGTTGCAAGAACGCCCCGACCTTGCAGTAGGTCGTACCGGTTTGCGCGGCGGACTCGTCGTAGATTGCCTCCGAGTCCCAGCGCTGAGTGGGTACCGGTCCGATGAAATCGGTCCCAGTACGAAGGAGTTGCCAGAATGCTTCGGGAGTCGTTGCGCCTTTGGCGAAGCGGCAACCACTACCGATGATGGCAATGGGTTCAAAATCCATGGGCGCACGGGCATCCATTCAGTCATCTCCTTCGACTGGGGTATGTGTCGTTTCCTAGAAAGCAGGCTTGGCGGTGGGGACCTGCATGTCGCCCAGGTACTTGTGCCAGAGGTGGTCCGGATCGCTTTCGACAGCGGCGATGATCTCGCGCATCTTGTCCAGCACTTCCAGGCGTTTGCCGCTGTAGACGTCACCCTGGAGCAACTGGAGGATATCCAGGCGATAGCGTGGGTCCTGGACGAACGCGGTGAACAGGATGTTCAAGCGGTAGTAAAGAGTGATGAACTCGTACCAGTTCTTGATGCCATTCCTGATCATGCCTTCGTAGCGGGTGAAGCTGGATTTCTGGAAGTCGTTGTTCCTCACCGCCTCGATGATGTCGCCGCTGGCGATACGCGCACTGTTCAAGGCCACGCTGACACCACTGGAGAAGATCGGATCGACGAACCGCGCGGCATCGCCGATCAGGACGAAGCTGTCGCCACACACTTCCTTCATGCCGTAGCTGTAGTCCGCCTCTTTCTTGAATGGGCGCAACTGCTCCGACGCCTTGAGAGCGTCATGGAGGTTTTCCCGGGTCTTGACCGCTTCCCAGAAGAATTCCTCGTACGAAAGATTGGAGTTGGTGTAGTTCTGCTTTTGCGTGACCACACCGACGCTGGTGATGGTCTCGGTGATCGGAATCTGCCAGACCCAGGTATTGGTCAGTGGCAGGAAGTGAATGAAGATGTAGTCGACCTTCTCCGGATTCTGGGTCGCCGACCTGCGGTCGAAATTATCGAACCAGGAATGGATGGCGAACTGGTTGAACACCGGGTCTTTTTCCCGCAGGCCCAGGCGCCGGCCCAGCAATACGTTACGACCACTGGCGTCGACTACCATCTTCGCCTTGATCTCGACACTGCGCTTGCCCAGCTTCGCGTTGACGATGACATTGCCTGGACTGATGAACTCGACGTCGGCGACTTCCACTCCCTGGAACACCTTGGCCCCCAGCGAACCGGCATGCTCCAGCAGGATGCGGTCGAACTTGCCGCGATCGACGTGGTAGGTGAAATCGCGGTCGACGCCTTCCTGCTTGCGTTCGTTGAACAGGATTTCCGCTGAACGGAAATCATGGTCCAACCCCTGGAAGCCCATCTTGTCTTCAGGGCCCGAGTCGGCCGAAGTCCAAGCCGCCCCGAACTTCTTCGGAAAGTTGGCCTTCTCGATCTTCTCCATCACGCCGATGTCCAGCAATACCGGAGTGGTGGCAGGAACCAGCGACTCGCCGACATGCTCGCGCTCGAACAGGTCCTTCTCGAACACCGCGCACTTGACCCCTTCCTTGGCCAAGTAGGAGGCCATCGTCGAACCGGCTGGCCCGCCCCCGATAATTACTACGTCATAATCATGATCGTTCATTGCACACTCCCTGTTATGCGCACTCGGCCTTTAATTGTTCGACTGTTCTGGATATTGCATTCAGATCTTTGAAGTACTTGCCGGTAATGTGCGTACTTGGAATCGAAACACCCATTTCATCCCTGATGTAGACCATCAGCTTGACGATATTCATTGAGTTGAGAATGCCCCACTCAAGTAGTGGAGTCTGGTCATCCAGTTCGTCATCTTTCGCACTTGGTCCGATCAAGTCCTCCATGATGTAACGACGAATTCGTTCCTTTATTTCCGCTCCGTCCATAGACGTACACTCCTGAAGTCGACACTCGTGGGTTGGAAAAACCCGTACAAGATCAACAATAAGAATGCACTTGTGAATAGTCTGTTTTGCAAAGCGCCTTTGCACATTCGCAAAGGTGAGAAGCCTTGTGGAGGCAACTGGGATGACAACTAACGACTTCTCACCGAAATGACAGAAAAATCCCGCCAGGCATTGGCCCGAAGGGCCGCCCAAGCATAGATCGGCCATCTATTGCAATTAGCCACTAGGCTCATTTCTCCGGGATAGCGCAATCTCACCCTGTACTTTAAGGGCAGCAACGATTCGTTCTGGAACATCAGTACCGCTTTGAAACCTTATGTATTGATTTTCATCAAGCGCAATAAAAACGACAATCCGCGCGACTTGACAAAAAAAAAGGCTGGCCTTACTAAGGAGGAGGACATGATTTATCTGTAAACCGTCCTTACAAAAATAAGACACTACAGGTTCTAAAAGGATTTAGAAATGAAGGCGCTAGGCGTTGTCAATGACATAGACCTTTATATATCCGTGACCAAAACGGGTAGCTTCTCCGAGACTGGCAGGTTACTTGGAATCCCCCCTTCCTCGGTCATGCGTAGAATAAACAGTCTGGAAAAAGAGCTGGAGACCTGCCTGTTCAACCGTTCAACGAAGAGCTTGATACTGACTGATATAGGGCTGATCTTCCTTGAACATGCAAAAAACATCTCCAGGAGCATCGTACATGCCAGGGCCGAAGTAAAAGAGCATACGGCTTCGACGATGGGCGTACTCAAGGTTTCCGCTCCAGTCGCCTTCGGTAGACGCCATGTCGCCCCCTTGCTGAGTCGGATCCTGAATCATCATCCGGGTTTGAAGATCGACTTCTCCCTCGACGACAAAGTGGCCGATCCGAGGACCGACAATGTCGACGTGTGCATAAAGCTCGGCATCTTGCCGGACAGCGACCTGATCCCTTCGAGGCTCGCGGACATGCGCCGCGTGCTGTGCGCAAGCCCCGAATACATCAGGCAGCACGGTTGCCCGCAAACCCTGGACGACTTGTACAAACATGCCTGCCTGATCCACAGCAGTTGCAGCAATCTGTCCCTCAGCTGGCAGTTCAAGGTCGGCGGAGTGCTCAGGAAGCTCACCCCCGATAGCCGGCTATCGGTCAATAGCGCGGAGTTGCTGGTCGATGGTGCCCTCCAGGGCATCGGCATCATTCATGCGCCAACCTGGCTGGTGCATGAACAGATTGCCGGTGGCCAACTGGTTTCCTTTCTCGATGAATACAGCGTGAGCGCTCCCCAGCATGGCGCGATCTATGCCCTGAGAGCCCGCGGCAGCGTGGTCCCGGCCAAGACCAGCCTGTTCATCAACGAACTGAAACGTTCGATCGGCAGCCCGCCGTACTGGGACCTGCCTTTTACCAAGACGGCGCCCCTGGCCATGCCGCCCCTGCCCTTCGACAGCGCGATACAGGCCGCGTTGTCCTGAACCTCCACCCTGCAGAACAAGAGCCGAGCATGATGAACAAGTACGACGTGATTATCATCGGAAGCGGGATCAGCGGCGCCCTGACGGCGGCTGTCCTGGCGAAATCCGGCTTGAAGGTGCTGGTGCTGGATGCAGCCCAGCACCCCAGGTTTTCCATCGGCGAAGCCATGACGCCGGAAAGCGGCTTGCTGCTGCGCTTGCTCTCACAGCGCTTCGGCATACCGGAAATCGAGTACCTTTCGAGCCCGGACAAGATCATCCAGCACGTTGGGTCGAGCGCCTGTGGGCTCAAGCTGGGGTTCAGCTTCGCCTGGCACCAAGAGGGCACGCCTTCTTCCCCCGAGCACCTCGTCGCGCCCTCGCTGGATGCCCCGGAAGCACACCTGTTCCGCCAGGACGTCGATGCCTTCGCGCTGCTGATCGCCCTGAAGTACGGTGCCGAGCTGAGGCAGAACATCCGGATCGAGGGCATCGAACTGGGTGCCAGCGCGGTACAGGTCAAGTTGCCTGCCGACCAGGTCGTGCAAGCGTCATTCATCATCGATGCCGCTGCCCAGGGCGCCCCGCTCGCCCGCCAACTGGGCGTACGCACCACCGAGGGCCTGGAGACCGATACCTGCTCGTTCTTCACCCACATGCTCAACGTGAAGAGCTACGAAGACGCCCTGGCCCCTTTGTCGCGCAGCCGCTCGCCCATCCAGCTGTTCCAGAGCACCCTGCACCACATCTTCGAAGAAGGCTGGCTGTGGGTCATTCCCTTCAACAATCACCCCCAGGGCACCAACCTGCTATGCAGCGTCGGGTTCCAGTTCAACCACGCCAAGTATCGTCCCACGGAGTCTCCCGAGGTCGAATTCCGCAAGCTGCTGAAAAAGTATCCGGCCATCGCCGAGCACTTCAAGGACGCGGTCAACGCCCGGGAGTGGATCTATGCGCCGCGTATCAACTATCGCAGCACGCAGTGCGTCGGCGATCGCTTCTGCCTGCTCCCGCAAGCCGCGGGCTTCATCGATCCGCTGTTCTCCAGGGGGCTGATCACCACCTTCGAGTCGATCCTGCGATTGACTCCCAAGGTGCTCCAGGCCGCTCGCGACGACGATTGGCAAAGAGCGCATTTCATCGAGGTGGAACAGCATTGCCTGAACGCGGTGAGCACCAACGATCAACTGGTGTCCTGTTCATACGAAGCATTCAAGGACTTCCATCTGTGGAACGTCTGGCATCGGGTCTGGCTCAGTGGCTCCAACCTGTGCTGCGTGTTCCTCAAGGGCCTGCTGGACGAGCTGGAACAGCACGGCGACGGCCCACGGTTCGACCTGGCGCTCCAGGCTGCACGCTTCCCGGGCTGCGTCTCGCTGGATTCGCCCACCTACGAGCATCTGTTCGCGCAATCGTGCCAGGTCGTGCGCCAGGCCAAGGACCAGGGATGGCCAGCCGCCGATACAGCCCGGGCCCTGCATGACCTGCTCAAGGAGCACGAGCCCCAATTGCTGCCCTTTGGCTACTCGAAGATTTCCAATCGGTTCATCGTCAAGGCCCCGGTGACGCCAGGTTGATCAATCACCGCCTGGCCAGGACGCCACTGCCATCGAGCGGCAGGAGCCCTGCCGTACTGCGGCCTGCCAGCAACCCCCTGGGTCAGCGACAGATACCCCCGCTGCATGCTCGCCCTGGCAAGGCGGGCGAGCTTGACCGAAGAGCGGGTGGTGACGGCCGGCAACACCCCGAGCGCAGATCTGACGCAGCCGGTCACAAGGTCGACCCGGGCCCCCGGTTCATTGTCGCCTGGGCCTTGCCCAGGCACCGGCGAACGGCGCAAGCTCCTCTGGGCAACACCGGCAACCGCTGATCAGCGGATGATCGGGGTCGCTGTCGGGAAAGGTGACCGTGACCTCAACCCCTGCTCGCAGCGGCGTCCGTTCACAGCCCCAGCTGGCCACCCCCGACAACCAGCAACGGCTCTTGTCGTCGAATCGGCCTTCGCGATCCCAGGGAAACATGACCTCGATCCTTTCCGGGGGCCGCCCCGACAACCTCTCCTGCTCATCCAGGGCGATCACAACAGCTCGCTGATCCGGCACCTGGGGTTTGCGGTGGATCAGGACAGGACGGTAGGTCGTGTTGCAGGCAAGGACCGTGAAACGGCTGCGGTATCCCTCCAGCAAGCCGTCCTCGTCTACGACGCTGCCAGCATCGTCTCTTGGTACCTGTGGCTGCTTGCCTTCATGGGTGACCTCGGTCAGTAGCCATAGATCCTTGCACTCCCGGCCCGGATAACCAGAAAGGCCCACGACATGCCCACTGGCCAGGCCCGGTTGTTCGCCTTGCCCTTCATGGCGATCGCTCCAGTAGCGGCGCTCCGCGGCGGGCAACAGGGTCGGCCCGACCGACCCGCCGGCCTCCCGGCCACGCATGTGCCCAAAGGACGCAGGCGAGCCAATACGGGGAAACACCGCCTGGTCATCCCCAAACACCAGTACATGGCCCTGGGCACTGTGCTGGAAGTGGAAGTGAATGCCCTCCTCCTCGCACAAGCGCTGGATAAAGTGCAAATCCGTTTCGTCGTACTGGGTGCAGTAATCGCGCGCGCGATAGCTCGCCTTCAACTCAAGCCGATAGGCATCGCCCAGGATCCCGTGCTCTTCCAGGATCAAGGCGATAATCTTCGGCACCGGGAACCGCTGATAGATCCTGCGGTTGACGCCGTGGCGCAAGTAGGACAAATGCGGTACGAGCACCAGGTTGTAGCGATCCGCATTTTGCTGAATGTGGTAGATCCGCCCATGAACACCGTTGCCCCGGGTGTCGAAGGCCAGGAAAGCCTCGGCATCGACAAGGCGCTGGAGATCCATTCCAGGCCGCCCGCCCACAAGCTCCACCGTAAAGAAATAAGGCTTGCTGATCGCCTCCTCCCCAGAGAAGGCAAGCACGTGAAAATCGTGCTCGAAGCCGTCGATCGTCAAACTGAAATGGGTCTGATTGGCTGGGACGAACATCCGCTGTTCTCTTCCTGCATGAAGCGTTGATTGACACTGTCACCGACAGCAATGCCAGAAACCGGGCACATCGGCCCAGGACCGCTGCGAAGAGCCTGCGTGTCCAGACATCAGAATGAGGAGCGAGGAAACTTCACGCTTGGGGCTCGCAGCAACGGTTCATTGCAGAACACGGGGGGACACGTCCGCCCCCACCCGTTCAGCACCGCCAGGTCCGGTTAAATACTGCTCTTGACCTTGGTCCAGACTCGCGTGCGAATTCGTTCCAGCTTCAACGGCAACGGTTCGAGGGGAACCAGGGTGGCTACTGTCTTTTTGTCTGGATAGATCCACGGATTGTCTCGCAACTTCTGCTCGACGAACTCGGCGGCATCTTTATTGGCATTCGGATACAACGTGTGGTTTGAAGTCTTGGCGATAACTTCCGGCCGCATCATGTAGTTAATGAACGCCATTGCTTCCCGGGGGTGCGGAGCGTCTTTCAGCACTACCAGATTTTCCGACCAGACCAGTGCACCTTCGCGAGGCAGGCTGTAGGTGATCCTGCGCCCGGTGTTGCTCTTTTCATTGAGCGCCTGCGCTGCAAGTGCACCATTGGCCCAACCCACTACTGCACAGATATTGCCGTCCGCCAGATCGGTATCGATTTTGGATGAATCGAAATAGACGATGTAAGGGCGGATCTTCAACAGTAACTCTTGAGCTTTTTGATAATCGTCCGGATTGCGACTGTTGCTGGGTAATCCCAGGTAATGCAAGGCAATCGAAATGATTTCGCTGGAAGAATCAAGCATTGCCACGCCACAGGATTGGAGTTTGCTGATGTTCTCTTCCTTGAAGATCAAGTCCCAGCTATCGACTGGAGCATCATCGCCCAATGCCGCTTTGACTTTATCCACATCGTAACCAATGCCGGTAGTACCCCATAAATAGGGTACGGCATAACGATTACCAGGATCATTGACGGCGAGTTGGGCCAGGATATCAGGGTCGATATGCGACAAGTTGTCCAGTTGACTGCGATCCAGCGGTTGCAGTACCCCCGCCTGGATCAGGCCTGGCAGCACATTGGAGGTTGCCACGACCACGTCATATCCCGTACGCCCGGCCATGACCTTGCTCTGCATGATCTCGGCACTGTCAAATGCATCCATGTGAATCCTGACGCCTGCTTCGCGCTCGAACTCCTTGGGAGTCTGGGGTGCAATGAGCCCGAACCAGTTGTACAGGTACACTCCGGGCTCTGCAGCAGCCGCCGATGTGTTTATTCCTGCACAGAGAAACACGGCCGAAAAAATGATTCGCAAATGTGATTTTCTCATGCAACATCCTTGTCAAGACGACGTGCCTTCATGGCTATCGTGAACCCCGGCAGTGAATATACCGGTCGTTAACGAATAGTAAATACCTACGAATACTTACCCTTTACCTACGACTTGTTAACCCTAAAGGGGTAGAAAATGTCACTCGACCTTCAGAATCTGGCCTGGCATCGATCGATCGGAAAACTGATCACGCAGTTGAATCGCCCGGACTTCTGGAGTTCGCTGGTGCGCACATTGAATGAGCATGTGCCAATCGACAACTGGGTGGTATTGATCTTTAGCGACAAACACGTTCAGGTGGTCAGCCTCCCTGAAGTAGCGGATATAGAAGAAGTCGACGCCTTCACCCAACGCTATATCAAAGGACTGTACCTGCTGGACCCATTCTACATAGCCAATCGAGAGAACCCGCAAAGCGGTTTCTTTCATCTTCTGGATATTGCGCCGGAGTACTTTTTTGAAACCGAGTACTACAACGAATACTTCGCGCAGTATATTTCCGTGGATGAAGTGCAATACAACGTCCAACTCGATGCAGAGAGGACATTGTGTATTTCAATTGGCAGCCGTAGCTATTTCAATCAGAACCAGATCACCGTGCTCGACATCATCAAGCCGTGGGTCATGGCACTCATGCAGCAGCGCATGCACTTCGAGGTCGACGTAGATAAAAGCGTCCATGCACTCCACCCATGGTCAGCAACGATTACCCAGCTGGGCACACAGATAACCACGCGTGAAAGCGACGTGCTGCGGTTGTTGCTGAGCGGGTTCTCCAGCAAAGAGATCGCGGGGAAACTCTCCCTCTCGGCAGAGACGATAAAGGTTCACCGCCGCAATATTTACGCAAAACTGAAGATCAAGTCGCAGTCCGAACTGTTCGCGCGCCTGTGCATGCCCAAACAGGATATTTCGGCTCCGGGTTGAACCTGGCGCTCACGCCTCGAACGACCTGCAGCTCGCCATGGCGGCCCTGTTCGATCGGGGAGTGCAGGTGACTGGCGCTAGGCGACGCCGGGCGGCCATGGTTTGGCGTCGTTCCTGTCCGGTGGACCGAACAACTCCACCTCCCACTCCTCGAACCCGGGCCGGGCCTGATAGTGCGGATCACAGTACTGGCGGATGTGCTGGGCGGCCCGGTACTCGGCATATTTGGCATTGACCGGTACGCCCTGCTCGTCCAGCTCCAGGACATTGGCGAAGATCGCATAGGCGACTTCCAGCATGCTCGGCTCCTCTACCATGCAGGCACGGTAGTCGATGCCCTCCAGCAACGGATGGCCAAGGGTGCCATTGGCCACCCAGAAACTGAACGTGCGCAAGGCTCCGGAAAATTCCGGGCTGAGCTTCTTCGGATAACGCATCAGATACACCTGTGCTTGATCGGGGGCGCATTCTCGTTTGCCAGGCGCCAGGAGCACAAGCCTATGCCGAACGGTTCACACGCCCTCCCCAACCCGGCACAATGCGCCCCGGCCAGCGCCCTCGAACCACTCCCATGCCAGCAAGGACCGCCCGTTGAATCTCCTGCACAAACTGCTCAGCGCCTTCAAGCCACCTGTCGCCACTCGCCAAGAAGCCCAACCCCAGAGCGAACCCGAAGGCTCCAGCCTGGCCCCGACGCCTCATGAGCCCAGCGCCGAGGAGCAGGCACTGATCGCCCTGCTCGACGCTGGCACCGCCTGCCTGGACCGCCATTGGCAAGGCATCGGAACCTGCGAACAGGATGTGCTGGGCTTCGCCATCAGTCCAAGCTTCATGGGGGGCCCCCACTGGCCCTCCACTCGCCAGGCCTATCGCGTCGTGCGTCGGCCCCACAGCATCATCCTGGCCACCGAGGGCCTGTCCGATCCGTTCGATGGCGTCGAGGGCGAAGGCCTGGGCAACGGCTTCGAAATGGAGCTGTTCATCGATACCCCGGACATCCCCGCCCACGCCCAGGGGCCACTGGGCCACGTGCATCCCTTCGCGGCCAGCTGGTGCTTCGAACTGCTGCGCTGCGTGGCGGCGACGGTGGCCGATGCCGGTGGCTATCGCTCGCGCCTGGAACGTCATGGCGTGCTGTCCCTGGAGTTGCCCGGGGTCAGCGAGTCCCGCGCCATGAGCGAACAATTGCCGGCGCATTTCGTCAGCGCCGATGACTGCGCCGGCGTGCTGATCGGCGGTCCCACGGCCAGCTTCCCCACCACCGTGGCCGACATGCCGCTGTCGCCGGTGCTCCTGGTACCGGTGGTGCTGATCACCGCCTCGGAACTGGACTACGTGCGCAATGGCGGCGCCCAGGCCCGGGCGGATCTGGTGGCGCGCCTGGATGCCTCGGGCCTGGGGCACGTGAGCCATCTGCAACGCGCCAGCGTGATCTGAACCGACCAGGAGCCTAGCCAGTGCCGGAGCATTATCCGTACTTCACCTTCCATCTGTTCGCCGCCCGCTTCGCCAGCCACGCCGAGGCCGAGCTGTTCGCCTTCGAACAATGGGAAGCCGAACCTGGCCCCGAGGCCAGTGCTGCCCAGTACCAGGCCTGGGAAGACCACAACCCGACCTGGCGCCTGGCGCAAGAGCTGGAGCGGCACCTGGATTCGGATTTCATCGAACTGCTGCCCCGGGAAGAGCACCCCCACTACCTGGAGTCGCTGATCCACAGCGACGTCGAGCGCCAGCGGCTGCACTCGCAGGTCGCCAGCGACCATAGCCACTTCATCCTGGTCGCCAGCGCCGCGCTGGATGACCAGCCACCTCCCCGGCAGGGCACCAAGACCCTGGACTACCTGGGCGTATTCAATCGAAGCCTGCCATGAACAAGATCCTTGCCTTACTGCTGCTCGGCAGCCTGCTCGGCGGCTGCCAGAGCGACACCAGCGCGCAGACCGACGCCATGGTCGGCCTGCGCTGCTGGCACTACCGCGACCAGGAGTCCCTCTCGCGGGAGATGCTCAACTATATCCGCCGCCAGGGCGAAGCCGGCAACCCGATGTGCCAGACCCTGCTCGCCACCCTGTACGAACGCGGTCATGGAGTCGTGCAGGATACGGCCCGGGCCAGAGCCTTGTATCTCTCGCAAGCCCAAGCCAATCCCGGGGCCTACTACCATCTCGGGCGCCTGGACGAACAAGAGGCCGACTATCTCCGGGCCAGGGATCACTACCAGCGTGCCGCGGCGGCCGGGAGCAGGGAAAGTGCCCTGGCCCTGGCCAGGTTGATGGAGGAAGGCAAAGGTGGCCCACAAGACCTTCCGGGGGCGCAGCAGTTGTACTTCAGCGTTCTCAAGCAGAGCGGCGACGATGCCTGGAAAGGCATCGACCGGCTGCGTGGCCAGGGCCTGGAGCTCAATGCCGAGCAGCAAGCGCGGTACAACCAGGTCTGGACCGCCTCAGCCAGGAGCCGGCTCAGCCGCAAGCTCCGACTGCTCCAGCATCGAACGCTCGGCAAGCTCAAGCTCGGACCTGATGTGAAGCCAGCCGTGGTCGAGGTGCGGTTCGTGCCCGGCTCCGCTGAACCGCGGCTCAAGCTGCTGGAAAGCTCTGGCGATACGCCCCTGGACCAAACCATCCTCCAGGCCCTGGGCAGCTATCGTTTTGTCGGCGAGCCGATCCCCCAGGCCGGCCAGGATGACTGGCGGGTCAAGGCCCATATCGACCCACACGCCAGATGACCCGGCCTTTTGGCCCAACGTGCGCACCTGCGATCGAGCGGAGATTCCGCTGACGGACACTTGGTGCTAAAAAGGCCCCCAAGCCCCAATGCCGATCAGTCAAGGCAAGGGTAGGAGCGAGGCTAGCCCGCGATGGACTTCAGCGCGCTGGGTTTATCCCGTCAATACGCGCTGCCGTCCACGAGCATCGCGAGCAAGTTTCGCTCCTGTAAGGATCACCCCACTTGACTGACTGGCGCCCCGACTCAACCCTTGCCGCGCCAAGCCGTACCACGAGAACCCGCATGATCGAAGTCACCGAAGTCTCCATTGCCCAACTGCGCGCCGCCCTCGAGTCCGGCCAGACCACCGCCGTGGAACTGGTCCAGGCCTACCTGGCGCGGATCGATGCCTACGACGGCCCCGCCACGGCCACCGCCCTCAACGCGGTGGTGGTGCGCAATCCCCAGGCCCTGGAGGAAGCGCAAGCCTCTGATGCCCGCCGCGCCAGGGGCCAGCTCCTCGGGCCACTGGACGGCATCCCCTACACCGCCAAGGACAGCTACCTGGTCAAGGGCCTGACCGCCGCCTCCGGCAGCCCGGCCTTCAAGGACCTGGTGGCCCAGCGCGACGCCTTCACCATCGAGCGCCTGCGCGCCGGCGGCGCCATCTGCCTGGGCAAGACCAACATGCCGCCCATGGCCAACGGCGGTATGCAGCGCGGGGTCTATGGCCGCGCCGAAAGCCCCTACAACGCCCAGTACCTGACCGCGCCCTTCGCCTCTGGCTCGTCCAACGGCGCCGGCACCGCCACCGCCGCCAGCTTCAGTGCCTTCGGCCTGGCCGAGGAGACCTGGTCCAGCGGCCGTGGCCCGGCCTCCAACAACGGTCTCTGCGCCTACACCCCCTCGCGCGGGGTGATCTCGGTACGCGGCAACTGGCCGCTGACCCCGACCATGGACGTGGTGGTGCCGTACGCCCGGACCATGGCCGACCTGCTGGAAGTGCTGGACGTGGTGGTCGCCGAAGACCCGGATAAACGCGGCGACCTGTGGCGCCTGCAGCCCTGGGTGCCGATCCCCGCCGTGGCCAGCGTGCGCCCCGTTTCCTACCCGCAACTGGCGGCCGACGCCAGCGCCCTCAAGGGCAAGCGCTTCGGCGTGCCGCGCATGTACATCAATGCCGACCCCGAGGCCGGCACCAGCGCCAAGCCAGGAATCGGCGGCCCCACCGGCCAGCGCATCGTCACCCGCGCGTCGGTCATCGAGCTCTGGCGCCAGGCACGCCAGGCCCTGGAAGCTGCCGGCGCCGAGGTGCTGGAAGTGGACTTCCCGCTGGTGTCCAACTGCGAAGGCGACCGCCCCGGCGCGCCCACCGTGTTCAATCGCGGCATCGTCAGCAAGGAATTCCTTCATGACGAGCTGTGGGAACTCTCGGGCTGGGCCTTCGACGACTTCCTGCGGGCCAACGACGATCCCAAGCTCAACCGCCTGGCCGATGTCGACGGGCCGCGGATCTTCCCCCACGACCCGGGCACCCTGCCCAACCGCGAGGATGACCTGGCGGCGGGCATGGACGAGTACGTCAACATGGCCAAGCGCGGCCTCAAGACCTGGGACCAGATCCCTACCTTGGCCGATGGCCTGCGCGGCCTGGAGCAGACCCGCAAGCTCGACCTGGAAGACTGGATGGACGCCCAAGGGCTGGACGCGGTGCTGTTCCCCACCGTCGCCGACGTCGGCCCGGCGGATGCCGACATCAACCCCGAGTCGGCCGACATCGCCTGGAGCAATGGCATATGGGTGGCCAACGGCAACCTCGCCATCCGCCACCTGGGCGTGCCCACCGTCACCGTGCCCATGGGCGTGATGGCGGACATCGGCATGCCGGTGGGCCTGACCTTCGCCGGCCGGGCCTATGACGATGCGAACCTGCTGCGCCTGGCCTCGGCCTACGAGTCCACCGGCAGCAAGCGCCTGGTGCCGCCGCGCACGCCCAAGCTGGCCGTGCAGTAACGCAAAAAACGCAATCGGGGCCGCCGTGGCCCCGATCCTCATTCCTGCCCGCTCAAGGCCTCACTGCTCATCCCCGGGCTGCAGCGGCGAATGCTGCCAGTCGAACCGCGCGATCAACTGCCTGCACAGCTCATCCAGCTGCGGATGGTAGTAATGCATATGGGGCACCGGCATCTGCGCTTCGCCCAGGCCAAAACCCAGGGCATACAACGCGCTGGCATAACGCTCCAGCGGGCCATAGGCGTAGATCAGGTTGTGCCGATCCCAGGCCACCGTGGCCTGGTCTTCGGGCGAGTGCACCCAGAAATCGAAGCGACTGTCGCCACACAGCAATGGCTTGAACTCATCGATGAAGTCCGCGACCTCGGCCAGGGACAACGGCGGGCTCATGTAGCGGCCTACCGGCACCCCCTCGCGGCTGGTATGCAGTACGAACAACAACAGCAGCGGCTGGGTGAGGCAACGGGCCAGGCTGAGCAACACTTGCGGATCGGACCCCGGCACGCCGGCTACCACCCGCTCGCCGCCATTGAAGGGCGCGATCTGGAAAACCGGCGGGTAGCTGTGCTCGACCCACTGGTCATCGATCATGTGTGCAAATCTGTGCATAACGGCCTGATCCTCCCGATCAACTCTCACACCTGGCCTGACGTCCATTCGTCAGGGCGGCGAATGTAAAGCACTCGGGGCAAGCTAGATAGCCTTATCGAACACGACCTTGAGCCGTGGCGGCTACTGCACCTCCAACAGCCTGAACTGCAGCGGCGAAGCGGCCTGGCCCGGGCAATAGTCGGCCGTCAGGCTCAGCTCGCCGGGCCGGCCCGCGGACCACAGCCGGCATGTCACTCGCAGCGTGCCCGGTTCCTGGGTCGGGTAGCAGTCGAAGTCCACTCGCCCGCTCCTGTCGGGCGTCGGCGCCCTCTCCCAGGCGGGCAGCGCAAGACTGGCCAGGCAGGCCGCGCCCGCCTCGAGCTCCTCGAGCTCCTCGAGCTCCTCGAGCATTTCCTCATAAATCGCGGCACTGATGCCGTACTGCGCCAGAGCCCCGGGCGCGCCGCCCTGGATCGCTCGCAGCAATCCGGTCAACAAGTCGTAGATCCGTTGCAGGTCCCCTGCGGGCAGGGTGGTTCTCCTGAAATTGCACGGCGACCATGCCAAGGGATGCCCCCCGGCACCAACAGTCCAGCCTCGTCAAACCTCGCTGGCGCCCTGTACCCTACTGCCGACCCTTTTTCCCATAGGACACCGATGAACGACCACCCTGTTCCCCTGGCCAACGGCTGGACGGCCCGGTTCACCTACCGTGGCGAATTTCGCATGGGCGCCGAAGGCTGGAGCCTACTCTTGGAAGGCCCCGGGCAACAGCGCATCGGTTACTTCGACAGCCAGATCGTGCTGGTCAACGACGAAGATGGCGCCCAGGCCCGCTCCTGCATCAGCCTCTGCGAGGACGGCACCCAGGGCTACCTGGCCATGGGGCCGGACCAGGGCTGGGTGCTGGACTTCACCCGTTCCATGCTTGCCCCGCACCGGGTGCGCATCCATCACCACCACCCCGGCTACGATGAAAGCGTCTCGGTCTGCGAACAACCGGCCTTCAAGCGTGAGCGCCAGTACATCCGGGTGGCTGGCCAGTTCATCTACCTGACCTTCCCCCTGACCCGGGACGAGGACTTCCCCAAGGTCTGGGAGGAGTACCTGGCGATACGCCGGCGGCAACTGGACGAGCTGTACTTTCGCAACTGACACCGCGCGCCGTCGCGCCCGGCCCAACCATCGGCCCTAGCGCAGGCTCCAGGACATTCCGACATACACCCCCAGGCCTTCGCCCGGGGTCGAACGGGCGGCATCCTGGCCCTTGTCGTCGTAGCCCGGGGTAACGGTGGCGGCATAGCGCTGGCCGGTCAGGTTGCGCAGGTCGACCCAGGCCTGCCAGTCGTTCTTCGGCGCGTTGTAGCCCAGGGTCGCGCCGAACAGGGCATAGGGGTCGGCGTAGTAGCTGTTGGCGTAGTCCACCGCCACCTTGGACACCAGCTGGGTGTTGACGGCGGCGAAGAAGCCCTGCGGCCAGTCGTAGCGCAACTCGCCCTGGTAGTAGTGCATCGGCAGGCCCGGCAGGCGGTTACCGCCAAAACGTGGATCGTCGCGGTAGTGGAAGTCGCTGAAGGTATAGGCCTGGCGCAGGCCCAGGCGCCCCACCCCGGGCCGCGACCACAGCTCGCTCTCCAGGCTGGCCTCCACCCCCTGGTGCACCGTGGGGCTGGCGTTGACTTCATAAGGTCTGGTGGCGTTGGCATCCGGCCATACCGACAACAGTTCATGGCGAACCTGGGCGTAGTACCAGGCCAGGCTCCACTGGCCCAGGGCGCTGTCGCCACGGCCACCCAGCTCCAGGGTGGTGGCGGTCTGATTGCGCAATTTGATCGGGTCGCGCTGAGTACCCTGAGCCACACCACTCTGGAAGTAGGAGTTGGAGCTATAGATCAGCGACCAGGGATGCGGCGCCTCCACCGAGCGGCTGAGGTTGCCGAACAGCTGCACATCGCGGTTCAACTGGTAGCGCAGGCCCAGGCGCGGGGCATAGTCCCAGTCGCCGAGGCTGGTCTTGCCGCCGCCCTCGGGATAGGTCACCGCGCTCTCGCGGCGGGTGTAGATGGCCGCCAGGCCGGTGGTCAGCCACAGGTCGTCGGCGATCTCCAGATCATTGCTGAAATGCAGGACGCTGTCCGAACCCTGGTAGGTGAAATTGCGCATCCGCGTGCCCGGTGCGTAACCACTGGTAGTGCCAGTGGGGATACGCACGAACTCGCTGGCGCCGTCGTTGGGCAGGTGCTTGGTCACCCGCAGGCCCAGGGTGCTGCGGCTCTCCAGGCCCCAGAGGGTGTCGCGGCGCTTGTAGTCGAGGGTGCCGCTGACATCGCTATACGCCACCTTCAGGCGGTTGGGGCCTTCGCGCAGGTCCATGGGGTAGTCGTGGTAGACCAGGCCGGCCTGCAGGCTCGAATCGTCATCGATGTACCAGGTGGTCTTGTTGCCGACGAAGGTGCTGCCCGGCTGCTTGCGCCGGTCGTCCCGGGACACATAGGCCGGGTTGGCCGCCCGGGGGGAATGTTCGATGGAATGCTTGGTCACCCGCCCGGCCAGGTCGTTGTCGGTCTGCCGGTAGCGCAGGTAGAAACGGGTTTCCAGGTTCGGGTTCAAGCGATAGCCGAAGTTGGCCACCACTCCCCGGCTGTCGCTGGCGGTATGGCGCTGGTAGCCGTCGGCGTTGGAATCGGTCAGCGAGACGTAGTAGTCGAAGTCCCCCAGCACTTGCCCGGAACTGACCTGGCGCTGCTGGTAGCCGTGGCTGCCGGTGGCGTAGCGCACCTGCAACAGCGGCGCGTCGTAGCCGGTATGGCTGATGTAGTCGATGGCGCCGCCCAGGGCCAGGGCGCCACGGTCGAAGCCGTTGGCCCCGCGCAGCACCTCCACCCGGTCGACCCACAGGGGCTCCAGCAGCTCGTAGGGGGTTCCGCCAGGGCCGCTCAGGGGCAGGCCGTCGAGCAGGGTGTAGAGCCCCGAGGCGTGGGCCCCGGGGGCACGGTTGATGCCCGAGCCACGGATCGAGATCTTCACCCCCTCGTTGCCCGCGGACTGGGCATAGACCCCGGGCTGGTAGGCCAGCACGTCCTGGTTGCTGGCCACCCGGCCCTGCAATGGCCGGCTCATCTGCACCAGGTTGCTTCCGCCGGGAACCTGGGCCAGCTGCGCCCGGGATTCTTCAGCCCCCTGCCCGGCGTCCTCCTGGCCTTGTCCCAGGACCTGCGCCGGAGCCAGCTCCACGGCACGGGTTTCGGCAAACGCCGGGCAGGCCAGGGCCAGGCCCAACAGGGCCGTGGGCAAGGATTTTGGCGCAGACATCGAGAAAACTCCGACAGGCAAAAAGAGAGCAATGCAAGGTGCGACGCAGGAAAGAACGAAGAGAACACAGAGGAATTTGGCTTATTTCGCCAGGAAAGCGGATGTCGGCAGTCAGGCGTTCACAGAAAGGCACGCGGGGGGACTAGCGGTCCTGGGTGCCCGCCAGGAAGTGCGCCACCAGGGCATTGGCGTGGCCATGGCCCATGCCATGTTCGGTCTTGAGCCAGGCCACCAGCTCCATGTGTTTCTTGCCGCCGCCCCTTGCCAGCAACTCCAGCCAGTGGCCGTATTTCTTTTCCTGGCCGTAGTTCTTTTCAATGGAAGGGAAGTACGACGCCGGCCCTTGGCGCTGTTCATTCATGGCTGATTCTCCGTCTTCTGGCTGCCCTTGATGTTATCGATCAGGTCCACCACGTAGTTCTGGTTGAACCCCGCGACAAAGGACCAGAACAAGAGCTTGGCGTAGGCGGCATAACCACCGGCGTGCTGGCAGAAGATCACGTAGAAGCTGTTCTCGCGATAGCCACAGGTTTGATCGGCAACGATCGTTGGAAACAGCTCCCCTTGCACCACCCCGGAGATGAACAGGATATACAGCAGGCCGGCGAGGATGCCGCCGATGAACGACGGCAGTACCAGGCTGAACCAGGAACTGCACAAGCCGATGATCTGCTCGTCGCTGAGGGTGGAAAGCTGGCGGTGAAAGCCGACATAGCCGCCGATGTTGCCGGCAATGAACACCACCGAGGGAATGGTATAGCCGTCGGCCATGGCCACCGACACCAGGGACGCCGCCAATAGCAGCACAAAGATGAGGAACAGTCGTTGCCACAGGATGTTCAGCGCTTCCTGGCGGTTCATGCTCGTCTCGTAGGCGTGGGTGGTCGAAGGGGCCCTGCCCCTTGATCACGATAGATCAGCCCTGGCGCCTGGGAGGACTTTTTACCCAGGAGGCGTTCGCCCGCTCCTGGCCGCTGGCCGGCACTTCCGCTAAGCCGGGTAACCGGTGATCTGGCGGATGCTCTGGTACAACGGCTTAAGCTGGCGGTACATGCGCAGGTACACCTGGCTGTACAGTCGCTGGTACATCTGCCGGGCCTGGGGCTGGGGCTCGAACACCGCGCCGACCCGGGTCATGGCGCTGATGGCCGTGGCGAAATCCGGGTACAGCCCCAACCCCACCGCACAGGCGATCACCGCGCCCAGCCCCGAGGCCTCGTAGACATGCGGACGCTCCACCGGCAGGCCGAAGATATCGGCGGTCAGTTGCATCCCCCCCTCGCCCTGGGAACCGCCACCCGCCCCCCCCCGGCGGGGGGTCTTTAGGCTTGAGCGTTTCTTCCTTGCCCCCCATCCCCGGCGCCGGGCGGAAGACCAGGCCCCCGGGGATGCCCGGGAGATATTTGCCCCGGGGTGTGC